>CAYJCS010000061.1:0-8337 GCA_964368715.1 uncultured Bacteroidaceae bacterium
GTCGACGCCTTTTTTGATCATTTCCATCAAAACGCCGAGTTTGCAGAACTGATAGCCGATAATTTCACCCTTTTCGTCAAGAGCGATTTTCGTGACGTAGCCTTCCGCCATTTCAAGATAACGGGGACCTTTTGCCACGGTGGAATACATCGTGCCGATTTGGCTTCTATTGCCTTTGCCCAAATCTTCTAATCCTGCGCCGATAACAAGTCCGCCTTCGGAAAACGCCGATTGAGTTCTGCCGTAAACAATTTGCAGGAACAGTTCTCTCATTGCTGTGTTGATTGCGTCGCAAACGAGGTCGGTGTTTAGAGCTTCGAGAATGGTTTTGCCGGCGAGGATTTCAGCCGCCATTGCAGCGGAGTGTGTCATTCCCGAACAGCCGAGTGTTTCCACAAGCGCTTCTTGAATGATACCGTCTTTGACGTTTAGGGTGAGTTTGCAAGCGCCTTGTTGCGGTGCGCACCAGCCAACGCCGTGCGTCAAGCCGCTGATGTCCTTGATTTCCTTGGCTTGCACCCACTTTCCCTCTTCGGGGATAGGGGCGGGCCCGTGATTGGGACCTTTCGCAACGCAGCACATTTCTTCAACTTCACGAGAGTATTGCATATGTTTGCCTCCAAAAGAGTTATTTTCTAAACTTTCAATATTTTATCACATGCGCACCAATTTATCAAACACTTTCGTTTACTTTCGCCGTGCACCAAAATTTTGGCCGTCAAACGAAATTTAGGCATTTTTGTTGCGATAAGCGTTAATTGTGTTACAATAGTGACGATATATATGAGAAAAAAACAGGACAACGAAAAAATTTACGAAGCGGCTCTCAAAGTTTTTGCCAAAAATGGATACAAAAAGGCAACTCTTGATGCTATTGCCGAAAAATTAAACATGACGAATGCCAACCTTTACGGCTACGCAAGCAGCAAACAGGCACTGTATCACGACAGCGTTCAATACGCCATGACCAAATGGCAAAACAAGGTCGTTGACGCGATTGGCTTGATAAGCGATCCGGTGGAACTGCTTAAAGTGCTTTCCGACAGTGCGGTCAAATATCTTAGCGAAGACAAAGTCTTTTGTCAGATTTTGAGAAACGATCCGGACATTTTCCCGCTTTTCCCTACTGTCGACCCATACGAAGATATAAACAAAAAATCGTTTTTGATGCTTAGGGAAACGTTGAGGCTTGGGGTTGAAAGCGGAAATTTTAATGTTATGGACGTTGATAAATGCGCACGCATTTTGTTTGGCATTTATAAGGGACTGATTATCGAAACCTACATTCAAACGGACAGCACCGTCATGGACAATTACTACGCAACCCGAGATATGCTCTTTAACGGAATTGTTAAGTAGGACGGTTTTTTCAATCGGCAGATTTATCAAAAAGCCGAAAATTAAAGCAAAAAACAAACGCAAAAACAGAAAAAAACAAAACACGTCGTTGCTACGCCCTTTAGGGGCGTATTTTTTCGCCTTCAAGCATACACTTAAAAAAGTTTCACTATTGACATTTGACGTTTAAAAAGCTAATATATTGTTATAACTTAATAATTTTGAAAATTGTTAAGTAATAAGGAGGAAACTATGAAAAAATTGAAGTATCTGTCGCCTGAGTGGCGCGATGAGGTGGAAAAGCGGCTTCACGAGCAGTTTGATACTGCGGACATACCCAAAGTTACCGCCGCTATGAACAATCAATATCACAACTGTCCCGACGGGAAGGATAAGTACTATTACGTTGCCATCGTCGACGGAAAAATTACCTCTGTGGAAATCGGCGAGGGCGAGGGACCCGATGCCGAATTCAAAATCATAGGCGACTATGAAGTTTTTGCGCAGGTGACGCGTTGCGAAATGAATGCGCAAAAAGCACTTATGTGCGGAAAATTCAAATTTAAGGGCAATTTGGTCAAAGGACTCAAACTGGCTTCTTTGGCGGACAGACTCAACAAAATCAGCGCGGGTATTCCCACCGAATTTTAGGAGGCAATTATGTCAAGGTATATATCTGATAAAACAAGTCCCTTTTATATCGATCATCCTGCGCGAATTAAGCAGGTGCAGGAATTGATGGCAAAAAACGACATTGACGTTTATATCGGCTCGAGGCTTCGCACTATGAGTTGGGTCACCGACGTATTTTGTCCTTGGCGCAGTTACGTTGTAATACCCAAAGAGGGTTTGCCGACGGCGTTTATATTTGTTATCGACGCGGGTAGGGTTATGGACGAAACGTGGCTGCCCGAAGAAAACGTGCAAGCCTACGCGCCTATGGGCGGTATGGACCAAATCAGCATTATTGCAAGCTTTGTAAATGATGAGTGCTTGAAAGGAAAGAAAGGCCGCATCGGCGTCGAAGCGGGTATGGGATGTTATCTCCCCGAAGGGAATCTTACCTATTATGAGTACAAACGTTTTGAAAGTGAATTGAACGGCACAATGATTAACGCTCTCGACATCATCGACGAATTGCAGATGATAAAGGACGAGGGCACAATCAACCGTTTCAGACACGCGTCCAAACTTGTGGACATCGGTCACGAAGGCCTCTTAAAAGATATGCGTAACGGCGGCTGGAAGGGCATGACTGAAACTGAAATAGGCGGCCTAACGGCTTATTATATGAGAAAAGCGGGCAGCCTTTGGGAATGGTCGTTCACAGGCGGAAACGAAATCGCGTCAGGCTATCGCACGGGTATTGCATCTTGCGCTTGTACACCTGCGACAAACCGCGTTGTACAATACGGAGATCCGCTTATGGTGGACATTCACGCAATGTTCGGTCTGGCGACAGGCGACCACAGTCACAACTATTTCTTGGGTCACGCAACCGACAGACAGTTGTGGCATGCAAAGAATTTTGAAGACATAGTGACCAAAACGCTCAACGCTTACAAGGCAGGCGTAACGCCGTCAACGCTGTCCGACGAAATGCTGAGTTTTGCTCAGGAGCGCGGATTTGCCGAATATATGGTGCCGGGCTTTGAACACGGCATTGGAATGGTTGGCGACGAGTGGAGAATAGGCAAAAACGACGGGCCGATAGAGTATTGGACAAACCCGGACCACGTCTACCGCGAAAACGAAATGCTTATCTGTGCGATGCAGTACGCTTGCCCCGAAGAGGACATCGGTTTCCGCTATGAAAACGCAATTTTGATAAATAGAGACTGCTGCGAATACATGAGCAAATTCCCGCTCAAGATCGAAGTTATCGAATAACTTCGTAAGTTTTTATGTTTTTGATTATCCAATCCAAGCCCGTGCATATCGCGCGGGCTTTTTATATGGGCTTTATTATTTTAAAAATAGGTTGCCACATTTTTAGACGGGTGTTATAATTTCTTAAACAAAAAGGATAGAACAATGGTAAAAAAAGGTATTTTAACTGAACTTCAAAATCGCGGACTGGTCAAACAGGTGGTCTATGAGGACGATCTCAAAGCCCTTTTGGACAGCGGTCCGCAATCTTTTTATATTGGTTTTGACCCAACTGCCGACAGTTTGCACGTTGGGCACTTCATGCAGATGATTGTGGCAAAACGGCTTCAAGACGCAGGGCATCGTCCGATTATCTTAATCGGCGGCGGCACCGCAATGATAGGCGACCCCTCCGGAAGAACGGATATGCGCTCGATGATGACAAAGGAAACTATCGCGCATAATGTCGAATGTTTCAAAAAGCAGATGTCGCGCTTTGTGCGCTTTGAAGGCGAAAACGCGGCGATACTTGTCAACAACGCCGATTGGCTGCTTGACCTTAACTACGTTGAGTTTTTGCGAGAAGTCGGTTCTTGTTTTTCCGTCAACAAAATGCTGACGGCGGAGTGTTATAAACAGCGTCTTGAAAAAGGTCTGACTTTTCTTGAATTCAACTATATGCTGATGCAGTCCTACGACTTTTTGGTGCTGAACCGCAAATACGGCTGCTCTCTTCAATGCGGCGGCGACGACCAGTGGTCGAACATGCTGTCGGGCGCGGACTTAATCAGAAGAAAGGAACAAAAAGACGCTTTTGCAATCACTTTTGCTCTGCTGACAACCTCGGAAGGCACCAAGATGGGCAAAACCGCAAAAGGCGCGGTATGGCTCGATCCTCAAAAAACAGCACCTTACGATTTCTTCCAATACTGGAGAAATATCGACGATAACGACGTGGAAAAGGTGTTCAGATTTTTGACTTTTTTGCCTCTTGACGAAATTGCCGAACTGACACGCTACCGTGATGAAAGAATGAACGCGGCAAAGGAACGTCTTGCCTACGAACTTACAAAACTGGTGCACGGCGAAGAAGAGGCCGAAGAAACGCTGAAAAAAGCGCACGCGGCGTTTAGCGGCGACAGCGACAATATGCCCTCCGCCGTTATTCCCACCGGTATGAACTCCGTTATGGATATTTTGGTTTCCGTGGCGGGAGTGCCGTCAAAGAGCGAAGCGAGAAGGCTCATCCAAGGCGGCGGCATTTCAGTTGACGGCGAAAAAGTCATAGATTTTGCCGCTACCGTAACGGACAGCCAACTTGCAAACGGTTTTGTGCTTCAAAAGGGAAAGAAAAACTTTTATAAGGTAACCGTATCGTGAAAAGTTACACTTTTATCGACGGCATGTATGTAGCCTCGGTAGAGGTGAAACGCTCCAAATTTATCGCTACTGCGTACGGCGAAGCGGATGCGGAGAGCGCGGAAGCGTTTGTATCTTTAATCAAAAAAAAATACCCCGATGCCAAACACAACTGCTATGCGTATCTTAGTGACACCGCGGGGCAGGCAACGCGGTTTAGCGATGACGGAGAACCCGGCGGCACCGCGGGGCAACCGATATTGAAAATTTTGAAGACAAAAGGGATTACCTGTTCCGTTATTGTGGTCACTCGCTATTTCGGCGGCATAAAATTGGGTACGGGGGGACTTGTGCAAGCCTACACCGAAGCGGCGCAAAAAGCCGTGGATATGGCGGCTACTGCAACAAAAACCGAGTGCGTAAAAATCACAGTGAAAGCCGACTATAATTTGATTGCTTCGATTACGGGTAGGCTAAAAAAAGAGGGAATAAACAATTTTGAAACGGATTATTCCGAGGGCGTAATCATAAAAGCGTGGGTGCCGACGGACGATGCCGAAGATATAATTGTTGCTCTCAATGAAACGACTGCGGGAAAAATAGAGGCGGAAGCGGACTATTCCGTCAGCGAATTTAAAAGAATATAATTTCAAAGGAGATATAAAATGAAAATCACTTTGGCAAAAGAAAGGAAACAAAAACCCGATTTCTCAAAATTGGGCTTTGGAAAGTTTTTCACCGGCCACATGATTACCTGGGAGTATGACGCATCTAAAGGCGGCTGGCAGGAAATCGAAATCAAACCTTACGACGATTTTAACATCAATCCCGCGTGCTGCTCGCTGCACTACGGTCAGGGGATTTTTGAGGGTTTGAAAGCCTACAAAAACGCAGACGGCAAAATTACGATGTTCCGTCCGCGCGACAATTTTTTGAGAATGAACAAGAGCGCAGAGCGTCTTTGCATGGCAACTTTCGACGTTGACACGGCACTGAACGCACTTTCGGAACTTGTCAAAATCGAGGAAGAATGGATACCCACCGCGCCCGGCACGTCACTCTATATACGCCCGTTTATGTTCGGGACAGAGCCGTTTTTGGGTGTTCATCCAAGCAAAAAGTTCCTCTTCACGATAATCCTCAGCCCCGTCGGCAGTTATTATGCAAACGGTCTTGAACCCACAAGGTTAATCGTTGAAGATTATTTCACAAGAGCAAGCCAAGGCGGCACAGGCGAAGCAAAGTGCATGGGCAACTATGCATGCAGTCTGCTTGCAGGCGAAAAAGCCAAAGATAAAGGATATGACCAAGTGCTTTGGCTGGACGGCGAAGAAAAAAAATACGTCACCGAAGTCGGCAGTATGAATATGGCGTTTGTCATAGACGGCACCGTTGTCACTCCTATGCTTGACGGCAGTATTTTGCACGGCATCACCCGCGACAGCGCAATCAAAGTTTTGAAAAAATTTGGCTACAAGGTGGAAGAAAGAAAAGTTTCCATCGCGGAAATAGTCGAAGCATACAAAAACGGAACGCTCAACGAAGCGTTTGGCACAGGCACGGCGGCGGTCATTTCTCCCGTTGGCGAAATCGACTACGAAGACGTGCATATGACCATTAACGGCGGCAAAATGGGCAAGATAACCGAGTGGCTTTACGACCGTATCACGGGTATTCAAACCGCTCGTTACAAAGACGACTTCGGTTGGGTTTATCCTGTTAAATAAGCTCACAAGGTGGCTGAACTAACTCACGAAGAAAGAATAAAAAATGCTTTTGAAGCGGCGATGAAATATCTCGCCGCTTCTTGGCGCAGTGAAAAAGAAGTCCGCGAAAAACTATACCTAAAAGGCTACCACAAAAACGAAGTTGAAGAAACCATTGAAAAATGCAAGTATTATAACTACGTCAACGATGAAAATTACGTGCGCGTATTTATTGATTTTTACGGAAAAAAATACGGCAAGGGTAAGATAATTTATAAACTTACTTTTGAAAAAGGCGTGGATAAACATCTTGCCGAAAGCATTGTCGAAGAACTTATTTCAGATGACAGTGAAGTGGAAAAATGCGCTTTGGAAGCCGAAAAATATATTGCAAAAAAACACATTACCGAAAAGAAGGACTTCAACAAAGTCAACGCCTATCTTTATTCAAAAGGCTACAGTTACGAAATCATTTCAAAATCATTAAACACGCTTAATCTAGACGAAAATGACTGATAAAACCCACATATGTGAAAATGGCTTATCTGTAGAGCAAGTCAGCCGTGACAAAGTCGCGGCACTTTTTCCGCCTCGTAAAAACGATTTGAACAAAGGTGATTTCGGTTGCGCCGTGGTTGTGGGAGGCAGTGCCGGTTACGTCGGCGCGCCTTTATTCAGCGCTGAAAGCGCGGCAAAAACTCTTGCGGGACTTGCCGAGGCGGGTATGAGGACAGGGGCAGGAACATCCACTCTTTGCGTGCCCGATTTTATGGTGCAGTCGCTTTATGGTCAAGTCAAATTTTCCGCAATCAAAGGGTTGCCATCAAAAGACGGAAACCTAGTTTTTGTCGAAGACGAATTTAAAAAAATACTGCCCAAAAAAGGCGCGTTTTTAATAGGCAACGGAATGGCAGACGGACAGGCATATGAGGCGGCGCAGTACCTTCTAAGTAGCACCGATTTCAATTTTGTTCTTGACGCGGACGGTTTAAAGCGCGCAAACGAGATTCCTTCGTATGAGAATAGAGCGGTGCTCACTCCGCACATAGGCGAGTTTTCTCGTATGAGCGGACTTTCGGTTGATTATATAAATGAAAATTCCGCACTTTTATGCCGCGAATATGCCATGAAAAAGCATTGCGTTCTTGTGCTTAAAAGCAACGTCACATATATAAGCGACGGAGATAAGGTTTATAAAAACACCACGGGAAACGTCAAACTTGCAAAGGGCGGAAGCGGTGATATTTTGGGCGGAATTATTTGCGGATTGCTTACCTTTGGAATTAATGCACTTGACGCGGCGTGTGCCGGAACATACCTGCTTGGACGCTGTGCGGAATTATCTGACGTCAACGAATATTCGAACATGCCGACGGATACTCTTCGGTTTTTGCCTGCCGCCATTGACGAATTAATAAAATCGCATTGAATAGGCTATGATTCACATACCTGAGCCCGGCAAGACATCTCAACCATGGTAGAAAAAGCAAAACTTCTCAAAAAGAATAAAGTAATTGTGCAAATTAAAAACGGACAAGGTTTTGTCCGTTTTTTAAATCAAGGCTAAAAGAATTGATGTCGGAATCTGATTTTTAAGTTTCGTAAAAACCTAGGGAAATAAGTAACGCTTCATTGACTCTTGCCATCAAAGAAAGAGGCAGTTCGCCGATTTTTTCTTTCAATCGTCTCTTGTCGATTGTGCGTATCTGTTCAAGCAGTATCACGCTGTCGCGGGGCAGTCCGTAGAGGTCGGCCGGCAACCCGATATGAGTGGGAAGTTTTGCTTTTTCCAGTTGCGAGGTTATCGCTGCCGCAATAACCGTCGGACTGTAGCGGTTGCCCACATCGTTTTGCACAACGAGCACCGGACGTACTCCTCCTTGCTCGCTGCCTATGACGGGACTTAAATCCGCATAGTAAATATCTCCGCGTTTTACCATTTCCATATCACCGATTTTTGCCAACAACGGCACTGTTTATAACCCTCTACACAATATGACTCGGCTATTTTTTTTGGTGCCTGTTCGCTTGTCAAAACGGCGGTTGTGGGATAATATTAAATTAT
>CAYJCS010000062.1:0-8333 GCA_964368715.1 uncultured Bacteroidaceae bacterium
TTCTGCCGAATATATGCCGAATTTTACGACTATTTCATAGTTGCCGCCAAGCGCGGCTGTAACTTCTTCTTCGGATTTCAGCGTTTCTTTTTCGCCTTCTTCGCCTTCAATATTAATTAAATCACCGAGCAAGTTGCCGCACCCGCATAGTGTGAGCAAAGCCAACACGAGTGCTGTTGTAGTAAGCATGGCCAGAATCTTCTTTTTCATAATGGACCTCCCAAAAAATTATTTCTCCGACTTAACTTCATATTACAAGACGGACGATATTTCGTCAACAATATTATTACCGTATGCGCGTAATTACACTTTAGTGAGAAATAAAGTAGTATTATTGCATAATTAAACAATTAACTTGTTATCTATCTTATAAATATTATTATTATATTAATCTATGCAATCGGTTTTGCTATGGAACAACAGACGTAAATGCCAAGTTAATTAATCCAAAAAACAGAATGCTGCAGAGTCAAATTTTAACATTAAAACAAATTTTCTGAAAAGTCTTTAGGGAGTGGAACGCCCCAACGTTTCGACAAAAACTCCAGTTCTGCTTTGAATGCGTTTAAAAAAGTTTCTTTGTCAAGGTTCAATATATTAATAAGTGTGCTAATAAACGCATGTTTAATTTGTGTCTCGACGTCATACAATGCGGCAAATGCGGAAATTTTTGCAACATAAGAAACGAGTGTTCCTCTCGTCGTTTCTTCAAAGTCGACGCGGTAACAATCTCCGTCACCCGAGATTATATAATTACGAAAATTTTCGTCAAACGTGATTTTGTCTGTCAAAGTGAAAATTTCTCTAACGGTTTTTGAAAGGGCAGTTGCAAGCAATACTGCGTTTTCGGCATTTGCGGATAAATATTTATCCAAAAGCAATTCGCCGCTGATACATTCCATTTCAAGAGTGGGATAGCATTCAAATAACAGCCTTGGGGCATGACGGCCGTTTAAGACTTTTAAAACTTCCGCCTCGCGCTCGAAAGCATCTTTTGACAAAACAGTCTTCTGAATATTGCCGTTGTCTAATCTCACAACGGTGTTTTTTCGGCTTTCAAAATTATTCATTCTTCGTCCGCTGTAAACTCGACGGTGACTTTTCCGCCCTTTTTGTAGCCTTTCAATTCTTTGACTACACCCAAAACTTCGTTTTTGAGTATACTTTCGACAAAAGGAACCATAAGGATGTCTTTTCCATTGATTTTTAACGACAATTTGCCGTTCTTTAGTGTGCAGTCTTCAAACTTTGCTTCGCCCTTTAGACACTTTGCCAAAAACGTGCGGCAGTCACAACCGCATTTAGAGCAACATTCGGGGTCTACGTCCGACATAATCGGAGGCGTTTTTTCGATTATCAAATCCACAAGTTTTTTTGTTTCAGTTATACCGTTGATTATCGGCAAACCTTGATATTCGCCGCTGTGAGTATTTGCATAGCGGCCGCTGACTGCGATTGTAAGCGGAGAAATTTGAGGCTCTGCGTCTTCGGCGGCAACGGCAATTTCCGGCACTACCGCGTCGCGCACGCCTTCCAAAATCACAAAATCTTGGTCGTAGTGTGAAAGAACCTCGTAGATAGGGCGGTGACCTTGATAGAGAATATCCGTCTCGTTGTGACTTCTTGCCGTGACGGTGTCTGCGCCTGCCTGACGGTGCCGCCAAGTGTTTTTGCCCTCTGTGTCGATGCGAAACGCATCAAAATGGATTTCTTTAACAGAGCCGACTGAAAAGCCTCTTGACTTAAGTTCTTTAATTATGTTTTCGATTACGCTTGTTTTGCCGCTGCCGGTCAAACCTGTTACGGAAAATGCCTTCATATTCTCTCCTAAAATGCAACGATTGTGCCGTGGACATACATCGCGGCTAGGTAGCACGCCGTCAATAATAACGCTACTATAACAATAGCCCAATCCTGCGCACTCATTTTAAACTCTTTAAGCATAGTGCGTTTTTTTTCTGCTCTAAATCCGCGGCTTAATAAACTTTTGGACAGTTCGCCGCTTCTTATGATACAGCCCGATACCGTGGGCGATATGAGATAAGCGTAAACTTTTATTTTTTTGATTAGTCCCAATTTTTTTATGTCGATACCGCGCATGGATATTGCATTCATTCTAGAGGAAAATTCCTCACGTAATACGGGTAAAAACCGCAGGGCAATACTGCTCATAAACGCAAGTTCGTAGGGCATACGCATAAGGAGCAATCCCTCTGTCATTTCTCTGCCTTCCGCAGTCGTCGCAATAAGCCCCGCAAGTACTATTATGCTCATTCTTAGGATAAATTCAAGAGCGAATTGAATGCCGCGTGTTGTCAGTAAGTTGAGGTTGCCAATATGCAAAAGCACGGTGCCGCCTTTGATTGTAAGGCTTTGTACGATAGCAATAAAGATAAGTAGCCAAACGAAGTGCCTTATGCGCTTAAAGGCTGATAAGATGTCGACTTTCAAGCACAAAGTGACTATAAGCGCTGCAAAAACAATAACAGACAGGTATGCAACGTCTTTCGCAAGCACCGCCAAAGTGGTGAGCAATACGATAATAAGGAGTTTTACTCGGGGATCGGTTTTCAAAACAAATTCCCCCCTTTCAACGTTATCGTGACAGGACTTTCAAGAGCCTCTAAAAAATCCTCATCGTGTGTGATTAAAATTGCGCCGCCACCTGAGCGCACAAAATCATTTACAAAATTAATAATAAAAGTCAAGCCGTCACTATCTATGGCACTCGTCGGCTCGTCAAGTATCAAAAATTTTACGTTTCGGCTCATAACCGTGGCTAAGGCAAGACGCTGTTTTTCTCCGCCAGACATAGTGAGCGGAAAGCGGTTTTCCATGCCGTCCAATTTGAATGTGGTGAGAAGTTTAGTCAGTTGCTCTTTTTTTTCGTCGGTAAGTCGGTTTGTCAGTTCATATGGAAAAGTCAATTCTTCAATTACGCTCGTCGCAAAGAGTTGTAAATCGGGGTTTTGAAACAAATACCCAATGCTGTCGGCGCGTTTCCCCGCAGACAGTTTTTTGCCGCTAATCCCGTCGATTGTTATATCTCCGCTTGTAGGCTTCAATAATCCTAATATTAATTTTCCAAGCGTGGTTTTGCCGCTTCCGTTTGCACCCCTAAGCGCGTAAAGTTTGCCCGATTCAAACTTAAAAGAAACGTTGTCTAAGATTAACGCAAATTGTTTTTTGTATTTGAAAGTGAGGTCAGAAAATGCAATTTGCATAGTCTTTTCCCCTTTCAAGCGTAAGTACACGGTGCGCAATTTTCAGATCCTTTTCATTGTGGCTCACCATTATGACACTTCCGCCGTCGGCGGCAAAGTCGGTAATGATTTTCCTGATTGTTTCTTTGCGGTCAATGTCAATGCGCGACGTTATCTCATCTGTGATAAGAATTTTGGAGCGCATTGTCAAAACCGACGCTATTGCAACAAGTTGCTTTTCACCGCCCGATAACGAATTCGTTTTTTGGTTTATTATGTTATCTATGCCGCACTTTTTTACAGCATCGGCTACTCTAAGTTTGATTTCCTCGCGTGGGAGAGCAAGATTTTCCGGAGCAAAAGCAAGTTCTTCAATCACAAGGGGAGAAAATAATTGACTGTCCGGATTTTGAAACACAACACCGACGGCTCTGCATTTTTCCGCTATGGACATATCTCTAAGATTTTTATCGTCGTAAAAAATGTTCCCGCGGAATTTGACTCTGTCGCCGTCTGCGTCCACAAGGCCGCTTAAACACAGGCAAAGACTGCTTTTGCCGCTTCCGTTGCCGCCTCTAACGGCCAAAATTTCTCCTTCGTTTAGGTTAAAAGAAAGATTTTTGAATATTAAAGAATTGCCGTATGCAAGTCCGATGTGGTCAACGGTCAAAATCAAGAAACAGATACCTCCGTCAGCAGTTTGCAGCGGTTTTGTGAAACAGCATCCGCCACTTTTATGACAACAAAAGGACCGCCGTCTTCCGCCTCGTCATTGAAAGCGGTAGCAATGATACCCTCGTTAAATGCTTTCCCTTCGACTTTGTAGGCAATATAAACGTTGTCGGCATCAAGTATGTCTTCGGGTGAATAGATTTTATTCGCGCCGTCTGAAGCCTTGAACACTACGTTACGCGCCACAGACATATCAATTCCCAACGCGGTCAAGACTTTTTTCAGTTCAATGCCCGTATAGGTTTTTTGAACAGGTTCGCTGTTGCTTGTGTCGTAAATGGCGGAAAATTCGATTTCTTCCACGCCTTCAAGCGCTAACAAATCGGAAATTTTATAAACGCCTATTTCTTCGCCGTAAGCGGTGATTTTTATCTGCTCATTAAGATATAATTCGCGGTTTGGTTCGTTGGCTTTTAGGTATAGCGGAAGGAAAATCGAAAAAGCCACGACAAGAACGCACACTATGACGATTGCCGCAATCGCAGGTGCGCTCAATTTCTTTTTTACAGCCGTTCTGTTTTTGCCGTTATCCGTATAGTTTTCGTCGGGCGTTGTTTTAATATCGTCGGTTGTAAAGTCATTGCCGTTTTCAAAGTCTTCCATAATTTCTCCTATTCGTAAATAAAATAAGGAACGTACATATCAAAATTTGTGAACAAGCCGTGTTTGCCGTATGGGTTGCTGCCTTCATCGTATAGAGTGGCATGGCCGTGGTCGGGCACGATAATTATTTTTCCGTCGAACTGAACTTTCAAATCCGCAATGTAACTGTCAATTTCGATGCACTTTGCCTTGGACTCAATGCTAAGCGGACCGTAAGTGTGGTTGGTATCGTCAATCTCGTGGAAATGTACGAATATAAATTCTTTATTTGCGGATATTGCGCCTTTGGCATTCTCGTATGTCTGTCTGTCAGAAAGTCCGTAAGATGTTGCAACAGACGAAACAATGAGGTTCCCGCTGCCCTCCAAATAACTCACTGATTTTCCTTTTGAAGTCGCATATTCAAATATGTCTGGGACATTGGGTTTTAATACTTTGCGGCTTTCGTTTTCAGAAAAATGTACTCCATTAATAAAAGGTGACTGACCTGTAACGATTGCGGCTAGCGCGACAGGGGAGATTGCCAGATGAGTGGAAGTGGCATAACCTTGTGCACGAGTGGCACTCAAAGCCGCTAAATCAGCACTAAATTCGTTGGATTGTTGCCAAGAAAAACCGTCGGGGAGAATGAACATCACCTTTTGGTTGTTGTCAATGCAAGTTTTCATTTGGCCGTAGAAATCAAGCAAGGTAGTTTCGGCATTTGAGGCAAATCCTACAAGCGGCTTGCCTTCCAAATACAAATTTCCTTGCTTCCAACTTAGCAGTTTGTTGTCAGCGCCTTTTAACATATCGTAATCACAAAAATACGCCACGTCGTATTCACGTCCGGTAAAGTTTGACACGGTCAAATCGTCGGCAGGCAGATATTTGTCGGCGGTGTTGTCGCCCATTTTATTTTCGGCGGAAAGTTTGAACAACTTCATTTTTGCGGCACCAAAACCGATGAATTCAGTCTTTGCCGCAGTCAAAATTTTTATGCCTTGCGCCACGCTACCCGGCGTTTTTGCGATGAATGAAATTTCTGAAATGTCCTTGATTCCGACCGCGCGCGGATAATCTATACCCTTTGAGCAGAGTTTTTTCCCTTCGTTTTGGTAGATAAAAATCGTTCCCGTAAGATTTGCTTCGACAAGCACGCTCACGCCGTCGCTTGCCGATGTAATCATCAAATAGTTGTCATCAAAAAGGGTCGTTACGTCTTTTAACAGTGCCTTAAGGTTCCAGCCGTTTGTGGATACGGTTCCGTCGCTGCTTTCATAGGTGTAGGCTTCTTGGGAGTAATTATTTAAATCGAGTGTAACGACTCTATCTTTAATATCACCGTCAAAAACAAGATTGACCGCAGTTTGCGCTATCGGTTCTTCTTTGTTGCAAGCGCAAAATGCTGCGCATAATACGCAGATGAGCACAACGACTATAAGCAGACTTAATTTATTTTTCATTGTCTTTTTCCTTGTTTAAAGGATTTTTTCACACTTCGATTTATCTTTTTCGGTTGGTTTACTAATAAAGTTTTATCATTATCAGTCGGAATGTTTTCCGACTCGTTAGTTTCGAGTTTTGATGCGACAATATTTTCGTTCATCGGATTGTTTTCAAACACGTCATATTTGTCTTTTGAGATATCTTCAAAGATATTATAATTATCTGTTTCGTGGATTTTTATAGTATTTGTATCTGGATTGTCACCAAATACGTCAAAATCTTCTTCTTGATTATGTTTTTTTGAAGTCTTGTTTTTCAATCTCGACAACACTCCTGATTTTACCACTTTTACATAAACAAAGTAGGCTACACCACCGCCAAGCGCGCCCGATAAAGCGGCGGCAAGTAGCGTAAACAGCAGGGGATATACGCTCATTCTGAAAAACAGCAGGTTGCTGCCAAACGTCCCCGCCATATTAGCAAAAATCGTCGAAATTATGAAATGGAGAATGTTATAGCCGTTTTTTGGGCGATATATAAAGACCGCTTCAACCAAAATTGCGGGGAGCATATAGGTGAATATTGTCCAGACGCCATGGCTCCCGGGTGCGCCTGTTGTAATCATAACAATTGTTTGCACTGCGGCAATGACCAAAGCAGAGCCGCGTTTGCCGACAAGGATGATTGAAAGCGGCAGCCAAAGCATATAAAAGCCGCCTGCAAGTGCGCCGCCGGGAACGCCGAGCGGACCGGTTATCATACGCACCAAAATCCCGACGACAGTCTTAAAGGCTACGCTGACCGCAGTCAGCATAGCCAATAAGACAAGGTCAAAAACGCTGAACGATTTCAGCCCCTTAAAGGCAAATCGTTTTTTTCCTTTGGAATTTTCTTGCACTTTTACTTAATCGGCGTAGGACCAGCTGATTTCAAGAGTTGCTGCGTCTTCGCCACCGTATACCATAATCTTTGTTATGTTTTTCAGTCTGCTGCGGTACATAACGTCTGCGTAATCGCTGTAGCAACGCGCCGTTTCGCCGTCTTTTACGATTTTGATATATTTTGCGGTATTTTCGATTTCCGCCTTTGTGAAGGATCTAGTGGTATAATCTTCGTCAATCATATCATCGGAGCAGACAAATCCAACGTATTCGTAATCGCTTATAAAGCCCATCCATTCGCCTGAACTTCTGATTTTGCCCATGCTGTTTAGAATGTCGAGAAGGTTAAAACCGAAATAGGTTGTCATGATATCATCATTAAGGCGATCGTAACTTACGTTGTTTACTTCAGTCGCGTAACTAGCAAACGGAATCGTTATTTCGTTGACTTTATCCCCTTGAGTCATTTTGACGTTGAGCAATGGTTTGGTTTTGTCAATGGGGTTGATGATGACTTTATCGATATATTTTGCAACACTGTTGCTGCTTGCACTTGTGCTGTCGGACAAAAAGCGAGGTCCTTTGCTATCCTCTGCAAATGCTCCGTTTTCTTCGGTACCGATTGTGATATAGGCATTAGCAATAGACGTAATTTCATAAGTTCCCTTGTAGTCGTCTTTGGTGGAGTAAGAGTCTACTTTTTTAATTGTGACGGGTAGGGTGATGTTTAGTTTTGCAGCTAAATCGGTGAGTTTGTAGCCGATATAAACCGTCGTTTTTTCAGTGCCCAAAACATTCACCGTCGTCATTGACACTCTGTATTGCGTAACGCCTGAGAGTGTGTCGTTGGTGACTGTTCCGAGCAAGGTTTCATTGTCGTAAAGCCCTACGTTGAGTGTAAGTCCTTCGGGAATTGCGTATGAACCCGTTCCTTCCTCTTTGTCGCAAGCCGCAAATGCGACAACGCTCAAAGAAAGGACGAGAATTAGCAACAGGGCGAGTAATTTTTTGTTCATAATTTCTCCTTTTTTGGGGGATTACCCCTATTTTATTTGAAGTTTTATTGGCTTAAATTGCTATTCCAAGTTTTGCGAACTCTATGGTTTTATTTGTGTCGTATGTGAGCACAAATTTGCCATCGCTTTTGCTGACCTTTGCAGCAGTTATTTGTGCGTATGTCAAACTGACATTGGTGCCGTCAACTTTGTTTACGTTGTAACTGTTGTCTTCGTCATACATGTTGAGCAGTATCAGCAAATCTTTAATTGCAAATTTGCCGTCAGTCACTCCGTCAATATCCGCGTCGTAGCGTTTCATAGCGGTTTCAAGACAAACGACGGATGAGTGGAACGCAGACATAGAAAGCACGTTTTTGACAGTCATTCCGGCATTGAAATCGGGGCCGTCAAACACGGGTGTGCGTGTAAGCGTCCAATCGGGGTCGCCGACTTTTGTGCCCGAAGTCAACAGATATCCGCCATTGAAA
>CAYJCS010000063.1:0-8268 GCA_964368715.1 uncultured Bacteroidaceae bacterium
ATAAAGTATATACTTTATAAATTTTTCGGCAATAAAATGCAGGGGGACTGATAATGAGCGTTAAAAAGGCCGTCATACCGTGCGGCGGGTTCGGTACAAGATTTCTGCCTGCCACAAAAGTGATTCCAAAAGAAATTTTGCCCATCGTGGATAGGCCTGCGCTTTGCTATATTATCGACGAGGCCGTCGCAAGCGGCATAAAAGAAATCCTCATTGTCATGAGCAAGGGCAAGGAGAGCATAAGGGCGCTCTTCGAGCCGAACATTAGGCTTAACGAGCACCTCAAAAAGCGCAAACGCGAGGATTTGTTGGAGATTATAAACCGCTCTTGCGGAGCGGACGTAAAGTTTGTGTATCAGCCTGAACAAAAGGGCAGCGGTGACGCCGTAAGGCTTGCAAAAGAGTTTGCGGCAGATGAACCGTTTGCCGTCCTTTTTGGTGACGACGTGATGTATACTGGTGACGATATGCCTGTTACGGCTCAACTTTTAGATGCTTATAATAAAACCGGAAAGACTGTTGTCGGCGTGCAAAAAGCGCCTTTGGACGTGGCAAGACGTTGCGGAGTTATGATTCTTTGCGGCGAAGAAAGCGATATAACTCCAATCAGCGGTATAATTGAAAAACCCAAAGACAAATTGCCCTCGGATTTGGTGTCGCTCGGAAGATTTATTTTGACGCCCGATATATTTGATGCTTTGGACAAAGTTCCACTTTCATCGGACGGCGAAATCTATCTTACGGACGCAATAAGCCTTATCGCCCGCGAAAAAGGCGCCGTGGCGTGCAATTTTAAGGGAAGAAGATACGATATAGGCAACAAAGAAGGCTATCTTGAAGCCACTGTGGAATATGCTCTGCGCGATCCAAAACTCGGCTCGGAGTTTGACGCATACCTCAAAAGAATAAAAAGAGACTGATAGAATAATTTTGAAAAACTGCGATTTTTGCAATATCCGCCCCGCCACTCTGACGGATAGGACGGTAATTAACAACGACATAAAGGAGTATCACTTCTGCAAGGAGTGCTACAAGTCTATCCTTAAAAGCGGATTGACCGCGTATGAAGTTATGAAAAAGGCAGAAGCGGAACGCGGCAGGGTATGCCCTGTCTGCGGCACTACCGCCGAAAGTTTTCAAAAAACTTTCACCTTCGGTTGCGCCGAATGTTATCGCTATATGCCAGAAATCGCTATTGCAGCGGCAAAAAGTTGCCAACAATCCGACGTGCATCTAGGCAAACGACCTTATACGGGAGGGCTAAGATGACAGACGAACTCACCCGCTTTAACGTTGTTTCCTCGCGCGTAAGGCTTGCTAGAAACGTTAACGGCCTGCCGTTTCCGTCACACGCACAAAAGAATGACTATCCATCTTTTGCGTCGCTTGTCGAGGCGGTTGACAGCACTCTCAAAGGCATTTTTGATTATGAAAAATTTTACGTGCGCGAATTGTCGCCCACAAGAATCAAAGCGCTTGTCGAGCGTCACATAATTTCTCCCGCGCTTGCAAGAAACAGTTCAATCGGTGCGGCGATAGTCGAGCGAAACGAAAAACTCGCCGTTATGATAAACGAAGAAGACCATATAAGGGAACAGAGCGTCGAAGACGGATTCGATTTGGAAAAGGCGTATTCGCGGCTAAACGCCGTTGACGACACCCTTATATCGGCTTTGCCGATAGCGTTTGACAACAGGCTTGGTTTTTTGACAGCTTGTCCCACAAACCTAGGCACGGGAATGAGGGCGTCCACAATGCTTTTTTTGCCCGCTCTGAGGCTTGCCGGAGCGATTGAAGACACGGTCAAGGTTTTCACAGGGCGTTACGGTTTGACCCTTAGAGGAGTTTACGGCGAAGGCAGTTCGGCACTGGGCGACACTTATCAACTTTCCAACACCAGGAGTTTGGGCTTGAACGAGGAGAGCATAATAGAGATAACGAAAAAAGCAACAATCGCTATGTGCACCGCCGAGGCCGTGGCGCGCGAAAAACTGATAAAAGAAAACGGGATTGCCATAAAAGACAAAATATACCGCAGTTTCGGAACTTTGAAAAACGCCTACAGTTTGACTTCGGAAGAACTGATGAGTTTAGTTTCCGATGCCAAACTTGGCGTGATACTTGGCATACTCCCGCTCAAAGATACAAAACCGCTTGACAGGCTCGCCGTCCTATTTACGGCGGCGTCGTTGTCGCTGAAAATCGGTGCCTGTCCACCCGCCGTGCGCGATATAACCCGCGCAAAATTGGTCAAAGAGATACTTTCGGAGGTAATTTGATATGGATTTTTCACCGCATTTGAAAGCGGCATTAAAAGAAGCGACGGAACTTGCCGCCCATACCGGCGGACTTGTTTGCACGGAGCATCTGCTGTATGGTCTTTGCGCCGTTTCCGAATGTACCGCAAACGGATATCTTTCCGCATACAGTATTGATGCCGACTATGTATTATCACAATTTTCACGCCGTCCCTTCCGCTCTCAGGTCGAGATGTCCTCTCGTGCTGTGCGTGCAGTGGATGGCGCAAGATACGTTGCCGAACAACTGGGTTCAAAATCTGTCGGAACAGAGCATTTGCTCTATGCGCTTATCGACGACAAAAACAGCATCGCCGCAAAGATTCTCACTGTAAGGGGCGTGGAGTTGAGCTATTTGCAACGTCAACTTTACAACGGTATTATGCAAAAAAACGGTGCGCCGCCAAAGAAGCAGAGCGGTGTCGGACTGGACGACATTTTGCAAAACTTTTTGAATTTCGCCTTTGGCGACACCATATCCCCGTCGTCAACGAATGAGCCAACTCCTCAAAACAGAAACTTTGCAAAAAATGAAAACGCCGACAATCCCGATTTAAGAGGAGCAAGACTGGGGAATATTTTTGAAAATCAAAATCCCGAAAACAATGAGGGTGACGATTTGACAAAATACGGCGTAAACCTCAACGAAAAAGCCAAAGCGGGCAAGCTTGATCCGGTAATCGGCAGGGGCAAAGAGATTGAACGCATAATTCAAATTCTCTGCCGCAGAACAAAGAACAATCCTGTGCTTATTGGCGAACCGGGCGTTGGCAAATCCGCAATCGTGGACGGACTGGCGCAGGCGGTTGTATCCGGCGACGTGCCTGACATTTTGAGAGATAAAATAATTTTTTCCCTCGATATAGCCTCTCTTGTTGCAGGAACCAGGTATCGCGGCGATTTTGAAGAAAGACTCAAAAAGACGCTTGCCGCAATTCAAAAGAGCGGCAACATCATTCTGTTTATAGACGAAATTCACACCATTTTGCAAGCCGGCTCTTCCGAGGGCGGTTTGGACGTGGCAAATATCATTAAACCTATGCTTGCAAGGGGCGAACTGCAAACTATCGGTGCGACAACAATAGACGAATACCGCAAACACTTTGAAAAAGACGCCGCGCTTGAACGCCGATTCCAGCCCATTATGGTGGAACAGCCCACTGTTTCAGATACGATAGAAATTTTGCAGGGTTTGAAGCCTAAGTACGAAGAACACCACAAGGTGGAAATCACGGACGAAGCGATATCGGCGGCGGCAATTTTGTCCGACCGTTATATTACCGACCGCTTTTTGCCCGATAAAGCAATCGACCTTATCGACGAGGCGGCAAGCAGAAAAAAGATTTTCCACTTCACAACTCCTCCGCAAATCCGCACATTAGAGGACAAGATCAAAGCGATAGAACTTGAAAAGAGCGAAGCGAGCAAACACGAGCAATACGAAAAGGCGGAAAGGCTGCGTGTAGAGCGCGACAATCTTTTGGAAGAAAAGGAAAAAGCGCAAGCGGACTGGAAAGAAAAGTGCGCCAATATGAAACTCAGCATCGGCGAAGAAGAAATTGCCGAGATAGTGGGCGATTGGACGGGTATTCCCGTCAAGCGTATAACGCAGGGCGAAAGTGAAAAACTGGCACACCTCGAAGACATTCTTAAAAAGCGCGTTATTGGTCAAACCGAGGCCGTAAACGCCGTTGCAAAGGCGATAAAGCGCGCCCGCGCAGGGCTTAAAGACCCCAAGCGTCCAATAGGTTCGTTTATATTCTTGGGGCCCACGGGCGTTGGTAAAACCGAACTCACAAAGGCACTTGCAGAAGCTATGTTCGGCGACGAAAATTTGATGGTGCGCGTGGATATGTCCGAATATAGCGAAAAATTTAACGTGTCGCGTCTTATAGGTTCGGCACCCGGCTACGTGGGCTATGAAGAGGGCGGACAACTCACGGAAAAAGTGCGCCGCAAGCCCTATTCGGTTGTTCTTTTCGACGAGATAGAAAAAGCGCATCCGGAAGTGTTCAATCTGCTTTTGCAAATCCTTGAAGACGGCAGACTGACCGACAGCCACGGCAGGGTGGTATCTTTCAAAAACACCATAATCATAATGACGTCAAACGTGGGCGCAAGCGAAATTTCAAAGATGAAATCCACTCTGGGATTTTCCGCTTCGTCTAACGAGCCGAGCGCAGATTATGAGAGTATGAAAGAAAAACAGATGGCGGCGCTAAAAGAGATAATGAAACCGGAACTTATCAACCGCATAGACGAAATTATCATTTTCCGCAGACTCAGCAAGGATAATATCCACGATATAGCGGAACTTATGTTTACTGCTCTCAACAAGCGTCTTGATGACAAAAATATTGAGGTGGATTTGTCAAAAGAAGCAAAGGATTTCATTGTTGCGGCAGGCTTTGACAGCGAATACGGCGCAAGGCCGCTGAGACGCACGATTCAGCGTCTTGTCGAAGACAAACTCAGCGAAATGTTGCTGCTCGGTGAAATTAACACCGGCGACAAACTCAATGTGACGGTGCGCGACGGTGCTCTTGCTTTTGACAAAACCAAATAGCAAAAACATCTAAGCACACAACAACTAAGTTTAAAAAACTAACAGGCTATTGTGCTTTCAAGCCAAATTTGGTACAATATAGAAAAGCCTTTAAGGAGGAATATATATGAAAAACAAAAGCGCATTGACGATTGATATTTTCGGCAAAGGATACACCGTAAGCGACGGACTCAAAGACATCACAGCAAAAAAATGCAGCAAACTGGACAAGTATTTCGATGCGGAAGGCACGCTGGTAAAATTTATCGTGACGCTTGAAGGAAACGAATACACAACCGATATGACTGTCGTTTACCGCAGTCAAACGTACCGCGCTCAAGCAGTTTCGGACAGCCCTTATAACAACCTCGACGTAGTAATTCCAAGGATTTTGGGACAACTGCGAAAGCAAAAATCCATTTGGGGCAAAAAGGGTATCGGAGCCATCAAAAAGAAAACCACCGTCGCCGTTGAAACCAAGGTCGAAGACGCCGATGACAGCAAAGAATAAAAATTAATGAAAGTAGGAATATCAACTGCCACATTCTTTTCAAAGTTGTTGACCGAGGATTCGTTCTCGGTCATTCAACAATGCGGGGGGGAATGTGCGGAAGTTTTTTTGACAACGTACAGCGAATACGAGCCTTCATTCGGCGATTTACTTAGGCGCAGACAAGAGGGGCTGGAAGTTTATTCCGTTCACTCGCTGAATACGGAGTTTGAACCGCAACTTTTTAACGTTGCGGACAGAACACGGCTCGACGCTGAAGAAATGTACAAAAAGGTGCTTGCCGTCGGCAAAAAACTGGGCGCAAAATGCTACACTTTTCACGGCCCGACAAGGCTTAAAAAAACCACCGTTGTCGACCCAGAAAAAGTTGGAAGAAGGATGAAAATTCTTGGCGATATTGCGCTTGACTACGGTATAACGCTTTGTTTTGAAAACGTGCATTGGGCGGCGTTCAACAGCCCGGAATTTTTTGCTCAGGCAAAAGAGTTTGCGCCCAATATCGGCGCCGTTTTGGACGTTAAACAAGCGTGGCAAAGCGGACGAAGTTGGGAAGAATACGTTTCCGTTATGGGTGACCGCATTCTTAACGTTCACCT
Organism: uncultured Bacteroidaceae bacterium; assembly: GCA_964368715.1. Classification (GTDB taxonomy): domain Bacteria; phylum Bacillota; class Clostridia; order Christensenellales; family CAG-917; genus RGIG4097. The sequence continues at coordinate 5,950 of CAYJCS010000063.1, forward strand.
TTGCGACCACGACGGGGCATGCAACTGCATGGTCGGAAAGGGGGAGTATCCTTTTGAAGACCTTATCAAAAGGCTGGAAAGCGATGATTACGCCGGTCCTGTTTTGATTGAGCAATACGCAACCAATTACAACGCGTTTTCAGAAATTGCTGAAAGCGTTCAATATCTCAAATCACTTATCGGAGGCATTTATGCTGATAAAATTCGATTATAACAATATGATGTCCGACTATATCAAAGAGCAGGGCATCACCGACGCGGAAATAGAAAAAACCGCACCTCTTGCAGTGGATGCATTTGCCGCGTTTGAGGCTATGCGCGGCAGCGGTATGACCGGTTGGACGGATTTACCGTACAATCAAGACGAGATTGCAAACGACATAATTTTGACAGCGGCAAGCGTGCGCGAAAATTTTGACAACTTTGTTGTTTTGGGCATAGGCGGAAGCGCACTCGGCCCTACGGCGGTTTTTACTGCGCTGAACCATTTCAGATATAACGACCTTCCCGCAGAGAAGCGCGGAGTTAAGTTCTTTGCGGAAGACAACGTCGACCCCGAAAGAATGCTTGCTCTGCTTGACGTAATCGACGTAAAACGCACGATGTTCAACGTCATCACAAAGAGCGGCGCGACGTCGGAAACGATGAGCCAATATCTCATCATCACCGACATTTTGAAAAAAGAAGTCGGAGAGGGTTGGCAAAAGCACATCATTGCAACCACTTCCGAAAAGAAAGGAAATCTTATCAAACTTGCCAAAAAGGAAGGATTTAAGACTTTCTATATCCCCGACAGCGTCGGCGGACGTTTTTCGGAACTTTGTCCCGTGGGGCTATTGCCCGCTGCGGTGCTCGGCATTGACATTAAAGGACTGCTTCGGGGAGCCGCAGAAATGGACAAGGCCTGCAAAGCGGGCGATATAAGCAAAAATCCCGCACTTATGGCGGCACTGCTTCAAGTCATAGCGATGAGCAAGGGCAAAAACATATCGGTTATGATGCCCTATGCAGACAGTTTGAAGTATATTGCAGACTGGTATTGCCAGATATGGGCGGAGAGCCTCGGAAAAGCGGTGAACCTCAAAGGCGAAACCGTAAATTACGGACAAACACCCGTCAAAGCACTGGGCGTCACCGACCAACATTCACAAGTTCAACTCTACACCGAAGGCCCTTACGACAAAGTCATCACGATCATTGCGGTTGAAGAGTTTAGAGGCGACGTCACAATCGCAAACGGCGCGGAGGAATTCCCCGACGTAAATTTCCTTTGCGGTCATACCCTCGGCACGCTTATAAACACGGAGCGCCGCGCGACGGAATACGCTCTCACAAAGTCCAAACATATGAACAATACCATCATTTTGCCCAAAGTAAACGCCGAAACGGTGGGACAACTGCTGATGTTTTTCCAGTTGGAAACGGCGTATGCGGGGGCACTGCTTGGCATCGATACGTTCAATCAACCGGGCGTGGAAGAGGGCAAAAACGCCACTTACGCTCTGTTTGACAGAAAGGGCTATGAAGAAAAAAAGGCGGAACTTAACGCCGCCCCCAAAAAGCAGAGCAAATATATCATATAGCACGCTATCGCAAAAATATTAATCCATTTGCGGCAATCGTAATTGGCGGCAAACTGTAATAGAGAAAAAAATAGAATCCACTTGATTTTCGGGTCGAAAAGCAAGTGGTATAAAAGGAAACGCTTATGGCAAACGAAGGACATTCAAACGAATATACGTTTTTCTCCTTTATGAACAGGATGAAACTCATCGGAAGGTGGAGCCTTATGCGCTCCAATATCCGCGAGGATTTGATGCAACATTCGGCATCCGTTGCGATAATCGGGCAGGCACTCGGCATCATCAGAAACGAACTTTTCGGCGGCAAACTCGACGTGGACAAAATAGCCGCGCTTGCGCTTTATCATGACACCGCAGAAGTAGTAAGCGGCGATTTGCCCACTCCTGTCAAGTACTACAACGACAAAATGAAAAGCGCATACCGCGATATCGAACACGCCATAAACGAAAGACTGATCGGCAGTTTGCCCGAAGAGTTGAGGGCCGCGTACACTCCGTATGTGGAACCTGACGAAAACAGCGAAGAATATAAGGTCATGAAAATGGCGGACAAGGTTTCCGCCTACGTTAAATGCATGGAAGAGCGGCAACTGGGCAATCACGAATTCGACGTGGCTACAAAACGCCTTGAAGTCGTACTGGACAAACTCAAGGAAGAATATCCGGAAGTGAAATATTTTCTGGATACCTTTTTGAAAGGTTTTGACCAGTCTTGGGACATTTTGTAATGCTGACA
>CAYJCS010000064.1:0-8212 GCA_964368715.1 uncultured Bacteroidaceae bacterium
CCGACCCGCACAATCTTGGCGCAATCGTCAGGAGTGCGGAGTGTTTCGGCGCGCAGGGAGTTGTTATTCCAAAGCACCGTTCCGTTAGCGTGACAGATACTGTTGTTAAAGTTGCAAGCGGCGCTACGGAGCATTTGCCAATCGCAAAAGTAACAAATCTCAATGACGCAATAAGAGCACTCAAACAACAAAATGTTTGGGTTTATGCGACGGATTTCGACGGTAAAGCCCCGAAAGATACAAATTTGACAGGAAACATCGCAATAGTTATCGGCAGCGAAGGCAAGGGAGTAAGCCACTTGACAAAGGAACTTTGCGATGAAACTTTGACCATTCCCGAATACGGAAAAATAAACAGTTTGAACGCATCGGTGGCCTGCGGCGTCGTCCTTTACGAGATAGCAAGGCAACGCCACTAGTAGCAAAGAGAAACAAATGACGGACAAAACCGATTTAGAATTAATAAATCTTATTAAGGACGGCGACCAAGAGGCGGCTGCCGCTTTGGTTTTGCGTTATAAAAACTTGGTCAAAAAGCAGGCCGCGGCTTGGAGCGGAAGAATAGGCGACTATGACAGTGACGACCTGTATCAAATAGGATGTATCCATCTTCTTCACATCGCTCCGTCATATGATGAAAGTAAAAACGCGTCTTTCCCCACGTTTTTGGAGCATTGCTTGAAAAACCGCTATTTCGACGTAAACCGCGCTTCCAAAACAAAACTGGCTACCGTTTCGATTGATGCGGCGATAAACGACGATCAAGACAAAGACTCTTTGCGCGACGTTATTCCTTCAAAAGGACTTACGCCGGAAGAAAAAATTTTAGAAGACGAATCTTCAACCGAGTTTTTTGACAAAATAAGTTCATTCCTTTCCGAGGCGGAAATTTCCGTGCTGAATTTATATTTGGCGGAGTTTTCTTATCGTGAGATTGCGGACAAACTGAAACTTACATCAAAGTCCGTCGGAAACGCACTTTATTCTGCCCGAAAAAAAATCAAAGCGCGACTAAACGAAGATTGGAAAGGCAATAACCCCGAAGACAGAAAGTAAGTCATTTCACTTTACATTTAATAGCTAATATTATATTATTGTCACGCGCGTTGAAAGCGGAAGTCGCTTAGCGCAATCCTTTCCCGAGCTTTATGCTTGGGACATAAGTCCAAAAGGAGGTATTTGCTATGAATAAGTATGAAATTCTCTACATTATTCGTTGCGGCATCGAAGATGACCAAACAAACGCCGTCATCGAAAAGTACGAGCAGCTTGCTACATCTTTAGGTACTTTGATTGACCTTGATAAATGGGGTCTTAAGAAGTTTGCCTATGAAATCAACAAGCAAACGGAAGGCTACTATGTTCTGATGAACGTGGAATGCTCCGTTGAAGCCCGTGACGAAATCGACAGACAGATGGGCATTGACGATAAAGTCGTGAGACAAATGTTTATCAAAAAATAATAGTGGTAAGGAGAATGTTATGAACAAGGTATTTTTGATTGGAAATTTAACGAAGGACCCCGAACTGTCCACAACCAACAACGGCGTTAAATTTTGCAAGTTTACGCTTGCGGTTTCAAGAAGTTACAGCAAAGACGGCAAAAGAGAAACCGACTTTCTCCCTGTCGTAGTTTGGAGAGCGCAAGCAGACAACTGCGCTCGTTATCTGAAGAAAGGCAGCAAAGCAGCAGTAAGCGGAAGCGTACAAACCCGCAATTACGACGCTCAAGACGGCTCCCGCCGTTACGTCACCGAAATCGCGGCGGACGAGGTTCAATTCCTCTCTACCAAAAACGACGATGACAACAGCGCAATCGAGGGAGTAGCGGACTTTGATGAACTTCGTCCTATCGACGAGGATCTGCCCTTCTAATTAAAAGGAGTAATTTATATGGCTGATATTCAAAACAACGATGCAAAAATGGCCCCGCGCCCGCCAAAGCGCGTGCCCAAGAAAAAAGTTTGCCTTTTCTGCGTTGAGCATATTGACGACATCGACTACAAAGACGTTGCAAGACTCCGTCGTTTCGTCACAGAAAAAGGCAAAATCCTGCCCCGCCGTATGAGCGGAGTCTGCGCGAAGCACCAACGCACCCTTGCCGTCGCAATCAAGAGAGCAAGAGTTATGGGACTTCTTCCTTACAAAGCGGACTAGTTTGAAAAATATTTCGTCTTAGGCTGACTTACAATTTATTACAAGTTGGTCAACAGGCAAAATAAGAGAAATTTAAAAACACACCGTTGTTTTCAGCGGCGTGTTTTATTTTTTAAAATAACTATATTACAATGAAAATATCAGTTGGTCAGATGTCTCATCCGATGTGACAATATCATTCACGATATACTGCCCGTTTTCGTATACAAGTGTTCCATTGACAATGAGTTTAATTGAAGTTTTTGGCAACACAATTTGGCCACCGTTTGGAGCAGAAATATCCACTGCGAAATTACCGTCTGTTTTTTGCCACTCTATCTTGATTTCACCTGCTTTTGTATTGATGCTTGTTGATGCGCTATCTAACAAAATCAAATCAGGAGCGATAGTGTACGAAGAATAACCTGCACCTGTATATTTGATGCCGGCAATATATTCCATAAATAAAATCACCGAACCTCCACCCCATGCGTGGTTTATTCCGCCTAAATTTTCATCCCATAGTTCCCAAAGCGTCGTACAAGATGAGTCAAGCATCTCGGAGTATCTCTCTTTAATTCTTTCGATTGCAATGGTAGCCTTACCCGCTTTGAATAACGCTTCGTCTACGTATTTTTCCATATACGGACTTGAATTTTTTACATTGGACAAAACATCAACAATTGCGGGATATTTGTCAACACTAGCAAGTCCTGATAAAAGCGCTATTGCATTTCCCCTGTCATCGTATTTCTTCTTTGAGGTATAACCTTCACCTGTCCAGAATTTTTGATTGTAGCCATCATACAAAACGGAACGCATGTGCGCCGCCCAGTTATACGTTTCCGTGTCTTCAAAGTGCAGCGCAGACTTGGACAATGCCTCAAGCGCATAATAGTACCATGCGTTTTCAAGAACAGGCATATCAAGTTTGCCGCCCCAGTCGCCCCAGTCCCAAGAGCCTTTTCTATGTTCCACTATGCCATCTTTTATTTCCCACAAATCCAGATATTTTTTCATCAATGGATATACCAGTCTTAATGTATCCTCGTCGCCGGAATACATATAGTAGTCATACATTGATACTATCGCAGCCAAATTTTGACATGGCAATTCAAATATTTCTATTCCGTTTGGCGCAACGGTTGAAAACACTCCGTCATTGTCGCACCAACCGACAAGTGATTTATAAAGTTGCCCGGAAATCGGATATGACTCGTCACCGATTAAATAATGCGCAATTTTTGCACTGACAACGCTGTCTCCAAGCCATTGTGCTCTTTCTCTGTCCGGGCAATCCGTATATGTATCTCTCATATTGATAAGCACGGAGTTTGCGGACTTTTTCCATAACAAATTCAATTCCTCATCGCTTGAGATAAACGTCCCAGTCAACTCATTACACGCATACCCCGACAAACGATATCCTGCTTCAATAAGCGTAGCGCCCGCCGGCAACGTCAGCACTAGTTTTTGTCCGCTCATCCAATAAGGACACTCAAACTCCTGAACTCCGTCTTTTGTGATATAAACATTTTCAGGCCCTCTTTCAAGGTTGCCGCGGAATGTATCCGTAACAAATCTTATTTTCTTTCCTGCTTTTGCGGATAATTTAAAATATGGAGTAAACTGCACTGCAGTTCCTATATCAAGTTCAATTTTCTTTCGAACAGTTGGAGTAAAGTTTTTGTATTCTTCTCCATTGTTAAAAGGCACAATTTCTCCAAACGAAATGGTCTCGGTTTCAGATAGGTAAAGTTTATTCCATGGGGCTACGCCGCCCTTACCCAGTTTTGTTGCATTTGCCCAAGATGAATCATCATAATTCTCTGAAATAAATGAAAAATCATCCTTTCTGGCATCATAATATATATTGCTTTCGCTAAGCCTATAGTTCGGTTGATTGAAAAGTCTAAAATCATCATCAACAAAAGATTTCAATCTTTTAACCTTAAATGATTCGTCTGAACAAATGAGTTGGTCGCCTATTTTTAATTCAAACAAAAGTCCACCGTGGCCGCTATCGTTATATGAATAGCCGTTTTCACCGAAATACCAAACTAAAATGCTTATTGTATTTTGACCTTTCTTAAGCCCCGGCAATTCAACTTCTTGATAATATGTGCCGGTTGGAGTTAGTCCGCGTTTTGGATTTCCATCCATGACGACCAAATTACCGTTTATCCACATGGTATATTTGCTGTCTGCAGATATGCAGGCAAAGACTTCTTCAGTTGGCGCACTATCCAAATTAAATGTTTTTCGAAAGGCAACGTGAGTGTTCCCATCGTTTGATTTTTCCCAAATCCATTGCGCATTCCAGTCTGATTTTACCAAATAATTCAAACTTTCAGCTTCGGCATATTTACTATAATCTATCTTGCTTGATTTCTTAATGAAGCCATATAAAAAGTGCGCTGCAAAACTAACAATGAAAACAGAAACCAAGACTATTGCAGTTATAGCTGATATCTTACTTGTTTTGCTTAATGCCGACATTCTCATGAACTCCCTCTTTCATTACCAATATAAAATAAAACCTAAGACATAGCAATTGCTTTATGAAATCCAATAACAATTTGTTGACTAAACTAATCCATCGAACGCGCGCATATTGTGCGCATACAATAGTTTTGAAGTTGCGCGCGTAGCAAAATCGCTATATAATGTAGATATGGCTAAACGTAAAACACAAACCAAAGCAGAAAAAGCAGTAAAGCGGGCTATCAAGAAAAACCCGAAAGCGTTTATTTTCGGCATTGTTGCGATTATTCTTATTATCGCTGTCACATTGACCGTCATTTATTTTGCCGCACCCGGCACTTGGGACGCAATCGCAACACTCTTTGTCAAAAGTAACAATGACGGCAACGATTCTCCTACGCTAAATCGAGGCGACGGCGAATTGCAAATTCATTTTATCGACGTGGGACAAGGCGACTGCATTTTAATTCTCTTTCCCGACGGCAAAGATATGCTTATCGACTGGGGAAACAAAAGTTCAGATTATGACCGTCAAACAACGGAAACATATGTTTCGACTTACATAACTGACGGGCAAATCGATTATTTGATGCTCACTCACGGCGACGAGGATCACGTCGAATTTTTGGATAATGCACTTGATACCTATCAAGTGAGCAATATTTTCATGCCCAACATCAAAGCGGTTTCTTCAAAATCTCCCTACGTTGAAGAACTTGCCGCCCTTGATAATGAAAAAGTCGCTATGTTTACCGACCCCGACACAATAAGCACCGATATGTACTGCCAATTTTTCATTGCCGCGCTGTCCGAACCAAACTGCACGGTCAGAATTAATTGCGACGACGATGAAAACAGCAACAATATCACAATAAGCGATGAGGAAAACACCTATTCGTTGGTATTTTTCTGCCCTACTGCCGAGTATTACGAAACGACAAATCTCACAAGTCCGAGCGAAGCCGAACGCAAAAACGCTGTTTCACCGATTGGCATTTTGGAGTACAACGGCAAAAAAATTGTCCTCACGGGCGACAGCAACGAAATCAACGAGCCGATATTTATTGAACGCGCCACTTCTAAATTCGGAACTCTCGACTGCGACGTATTAAAAGTCGGGCATCACGGCAGCGCAACTTCAACCACGACAGAATTTTTGGAATCTATAAATTGCGAATATGCGGTAATCAGTTGCGACGCGGAAGGCAACACTTACAAACACCCCAGACAAGTTACCTTGGACAGAATTATCGCTCAAAACATGTCCATTTATCGCACCGATTTGCAGGGTAATATTGTTTGCAGCATCGACGCAACCGGAGCTTTAAAACTAACAACTCAGCGCACCGCTTCCGAAGACGATTTGAAAATCGGCCTTACCGCTTAGTCATAAAAAATAAGTTTTTATTAAAAAAGCCCCGAAAATCGGGGCTATTTTATTAGCATTAAACCTTAAATTAATAACTCTTTGCAAAGTACAGAACTTTGCTTGCCGGTTTGCCGCAGTGGACGCAGGTGTCACCTACGGGAGTTTGGTCAAACGGCATAACGCGGGAGGAAGCGGCGGTTTCGGCTTTGATTGCGTCTTCACATTCGCGGCAGCCGCACCACATCGCTTTGACGAAGTTTTGATTGTCAAGAGCGGCTTTCAGTTCGTCCATGTCCTTGCATACTGTTATGTGTGAGTGCAAAAATTCGTGCGACTGTTTGAACATCGTTTCGTGAATATCGTCCAAAAGCGCGGGAATCCCGTCTTTTAGAGCGTCAATCGGCATTGCTGATTTTTCGTGAGTGTCGCGTCTGGCAAGAGTGACTTCTCCGTTTTCAAGGTCGCGCGGACCAATCTCCATGCGTATAGGTGCGCCCTTCATTTCCCATTCGTTGAACTTCCAGCCAGCGGACTGATCGCGGTTGTCAAGTTCCACCCTAACGCCCTCGCTTGTCAGCATATTCGCTATTTCTTGCGCCTTTTCCAAAACACCTTCTTTGTGTGTGGCAATAGGAATAATGACAACCTGCACGGGAGCAACTCTCGGAGGAAGTTTTAAACCTCGCTGGTCGCCGTGTGCCATTATAAGGGCACCGATTAGCCTTGTAGAAACGCCCCAACTGGTCTGATAAGGGTTTTTGAGAACTCCGTCGCGGTCTAGGAATTTGATTTCAAACGCAGATGCGAAGTTTTGTCCTAGATAATGCGTTGTGCCGGATTGAAGCGATTTGCCGTCTAGCATCATTGCTTCCATTGAATACGTTTCAACCGCTCCCGCAAATTTTTCTTTTTCGGTTTTTATCCCTATAAGTACGTCCACTGCAAGCACGTTTTGCATAAACTCGCGGTAAACTTCAAGCATTTTGAGCGCTTCTTCGCGCGCTTCGGCTTCGGTTATATGGAGAGTATGGCCTTCCTGCCACAAAAATTCACTGGTTCTAAGGAAGGGACGGGTGGTTTTTTCCCATCTGACGACGTTCGCCCATTGATTTATGAGCAGCGGCAAATCGCGGTAACTGTGCACCCATTTGGCATACATATCGCAAATTATCGTTTCGGATGTGGGGCGCACAACAAGTTTTTCTTCCAGTTCCTGATTGCCGACGTGTGTCACAAGCGCAACTTCGGGAGCAAAGCCTTCAACGTGTTCAGCCTCTTTCATCAGATAACTGAGCGGAATAAACATTGGGAAATAGGCGTTTTTGTGGCCTGTCGCCTTAAAACGTTTGTTTAGTTCTTCTTGTATATGCTCCCAAATCTCGTATCCGTAAGGACGTATTACCATAGTTCCCTTTACGGGACCGTAGTCAACGAGTTCGGTTTTCAAAATAACGTCGGTATACCACTGAGGGAAATCCTTGCTCATATCGGCTATTTCGGTTACAAAGCCTTGTTGTTTTGCCATAAAATTACCTCTACTTTCTTCTTACGCGCAAATATTATCATAACGCTATGAAAAAAGCAACGATAACACTTATCGTTGCTTTCTGTTTATAGACTTAATTGTCGTCATTCATCTTTTTTTGTGTCTTCATCGGAGTCGGAATCGATGTCCTCTTCGTCTTCTTCGTCATCCTCAATATCGGTTTCGTCAAAGTCTATTATAGATTCGTCAAAATCGTCGATTTCATCGGGTGCCTCTTCAACTTCCTCTGTTTCTCCTTCAACGTCTTCTCCTTCTTCTTCGTCCTGAAGTTCGCTCAGAGGAATAGTTTCATCGTCAAAAATCGTGTCGTCGTCGACGACATCTTCTTCGACTTCGGTCACTACCTCTTCTTCGTCCCAAGGAATTTCATCCTTTTCTTTTTTGGAAAGCTGCTCTTCACGGCACACAGGGCACATTTCTTCATCACCGTCAAGGAAGTTCACTTTGCATATAGGACAGATTTTGGATTCAAACATTTCCTCGTCGTCCTCGTCTTCAAGCAACGCGATAGAACTTTCCTTACCCATTTCCGCTTTGCAAACTTCGCAAAGTTCCGCTTCTTCAAGAATCCAGTTAAGTTCACAGCGCGGGCACTTTTTGTATTTGGCCATGCATCCACCTCTTGGCAATTTTTCATATATTATATTTAGATGTCTTGATATTGTAAACTGTTTTTT
>CAYJCS010000065.1:0-8204 GCA_964368715.1 uncultured Bacteroidaceae bacterium
ACCTATTATGGGATTTGGCTCGACACTCGCAAAGGGCGCGCTGAAAGGTGTCAAAGAAGGCGGCATACTGGGTGCTTTGCAGGGCGGAATGAGCGCAGTGTCCGCAGGACTTACTGCCGTAATTTTCTTCGGTTTTCTTTTTGCGCTGATATTTAAGTCGAAGAGCAAAAAGATTTAGATTATGCTGCTGGTTCCACAGAGAGTCACCCCTTTGACACTCCTTGCCGTTTCCCTTTTTTTGAGGGAAAAAATTTTCAAGCACTAAAACATTTTTATAGCGTGTGATGCACGCTTTTTTCCCTCTTTTGAGTGAGATGCCCCAATTTTGGGCAGAGGGTGTCGCCTTTTATTTTTATTGAAAAATAAAAAGAGGATTTTTATTCGGCAGCTAAATCGAATATGTCGGCAACTTTGCCAACGTTGAGGTAGGTTGTGGGCACTTCGCCGACAATCAGATTTTCGCACACCAGAACCTCGGCTTTCACCATAATCGTAGGCTCGTCTATCGGCGTAATTATGTTGATTTCCGCATAAACGTCGATATAAATCTTGTGCACGGTTTGATTTATACCTGCAGAGTTAAAGGACGAAACAAAATCGCAGTTTGCGGTGCCGATTGGCACAATATTTATACTTACGTCGGGGCCGAAACCTGTTAATAATGCCAATCCCGTAAACGTACCGAAAGCAATATCAATAGTTTGCACTCCCAGTCCGTCAAGATTTGCCTGTGCCAAATTTGCGATTTCTCTGGCTATGGAGTTGATTTTCGGAGAGTTTGCCTGAATCATTTCAATGTTATTTTCATCGTCGTAAATTACCGAAAATAAGTCATCGTACGTAATGCCGCCTTTTATCACGGTTGTCGCGGCTAGGTTAACGGCGTTTGTGCCAATGGCTCGCACCCTCGCAACCGAACTGCCCATAACGGTAGGAACAACGTTATTGCGAAAATAGATTGTGCAGACCAGAAAAATTGCCACGAAAAGAACAAGCGCCACCGTGACACGCAAAATTTTCGGTTTTAGAACTTCGCGGACTTTCACAAGTTAATATTATGCGCGCGCGACTGATTTGTTGCTATTATTGCCATAATGCTATCGTATGGCTAAATCTTAGGTTTGCTAATTAACATTATGGCTCTGCCTTAAAACGGAAATTTGCGCGCTCATTTATTTTGGTTTCCTTGACTATTGCGCGCAACATTGCTATATTAAATCAGTTAATATTACGTAACGCGCGCAAAGTGCGCGTTGACGTTTAGAGGTCAAAATGAAAGATCAGATGGAAAAACTCAAAACCGATGCTCTGTCACAGGTAGAAAAAGTTGCATCGATTGCGGCTTTAAGTGATGTGCGCGTCAGGTATCTTGGCAAAAACGGCGAAATAACCGCCGTAATGAAAGGCTTGGCTTCCGTGCCAAAAGAAGAAAAACCCGCAATGGGCAAACTGTTAAACGACGTGCGCACAGCAATCGAAAACGCACTCAATTTAAAGGCCGCCGTGCTCGAACAAGCCGAAAAAGAGGCTAGATTAAAAGCCGAAACGGTGGACGTAACATTGCCCGCAGACGGTGGCAATCTAGGCACGCTTCATCCTCTGACAAAAGTTAAAAACGAAATTCTCGATATATTCTTGGGTATGGGATTCAGCGTTGACGAAGGCCCGGAAATCGAAAGCGATTATTACAATTTTCAACTGCTCAACGTGCCGAAAGATCACCCCGCGCGCGACATGCAAGACACATTTTACGTCGGTGACGAACTTGTTTTGCGCACGCACACTTCGCCTATGCAAGCACGCGTTATGACAACTCAAAAACCTCCGATCCGCATACTGGTTCCGGGCAAAGTTTACAGAAGCGACGACGATGCTTCGCACAGTCCGATTTTCAACCAAATAGAGGGCTTGGCGGTGGATGAACATATCACAATGGGCGACCTTCAAGGCTGTTTGCAAACGTTTGCTCAAAAAATGTTTGATGAGGACACAAAAGTGCGTTTGCGCCCTTCATATTTCCCGTTTACAGAGCCGTCTGTTGAAGTTGACGTAACCTGTGCTATTTGCCACGGCAAAGGATGCAGAGTTTGCAAAGGTAGCGGCTGGGTGGAAATTCTCGGAGCCGGCATAGTAAATCCCGCAGTGCTTGAAATGTGCGGCATCGACAGCAACCGTTACAGCGGATTTGCTTTCGGCTTTGGCATCGAGCGTATAGCAATGATAAAATACGGCATCCCGAACATCAAAATGTTCTACGATAACGACGTGCGCTTTCTAAAGCAGTTCAACTAAAAGGAGGGAAAAGAAATGTTAGCACCAATTTCATGGCTTAAAGATTATGTAGACATCTCTGTTTCTCCCGAAGTGCTTGCAAAAAAACTTGTTGCGATAGGTTTTGAAGTAGAGCAAGTTATATATCAAGAAAAACAGGTTTCAAAAGTCGTTGTCGGCAAGATTGTTTCAGTAGAAAAGCACCCGAACGCCGACAGACTTCGCGTGACGCAAATCGACATCGGCAGCACCACCGTTCAGGTTGTTACAAACGTGCCGGTCGACGGCGGCGAAATAATCGCAGTTGCGCTTGACGGAGCGGAACTTAGCGGCGGCCACAAGATTTTGAAAGGCGAACTCAGAGGAGTAATGAGCGAAGGAATGCTTTGCGGACTTGAAGAAGTCGGCTTGACAGTCGATGACATAGCAGGTCAAAAAGCAGGAGATATTATTCGCTTTGACGAAACGACAAAACTCGGGGGGAACGTCCTTGCCGCTCTTGGATTTAACGACGTAATTTTGGACGTATCGGTCACGGCGAACCGCCCCGATTGCAACAGTATTTATAAACTGGCAAAAGAAGTTGCCGTTGCACTAAAAACCGAGTGCAGAGAACCCGAAATAGGCTATAAAACGATTGGCGACAGTGTAAAAAACTACGTCGGTGTGGAAATAAAGGACAAAACGCTTTGCCCGCGCTATTTGGCAGCGGCGGTAAAAAACATAAAGATCTTTTCTTCACCGCAGAAGATAAAATCCCGTTTGCGCGCGGTCGGAATACGCCCGATAAACAACATCGTAGACATCACGAATTACGTTTTGACGGAAATCGGACAGCCGATGCACGCTTTTGACTCTCGTGATTTATTAGGCAGCAAAATTATTGTGCGCCGCGCTGAGGATAACGAGCATATCATTTCGCTGGACGGCAAAGATAACAAACTCAACAATTCAATGCTTGTCATCTGCGATGCAGTCAAACCAGTTGCCGTCGCTGGAATTATGGGCGGCGAAAACAGCGGTATCAAAAACGATACATCATCCATAGTTTTTGAGAGCGCAAAATTTGCGCGTGACAGCATAAGACGCACTTCGCGCGCATTGAACTTACGCAGCGACAGTTCCGCTCGTTTTGAAAAGGGTATTGATTTTGCATCGCAAGAATATGGCATTAAACGCGCTTTGACGCTTGTAAATGAGACGGGCAGCGGAGATATAGTGGACGGTTTAATCGACGAGCGTGTTGACTACGTTAAGGCTCGCGAAATAGTGTTTACGACAAGCCGCATTGAGCGAATTTTGGGTTGCAAAGTGCCCAAAACCAAACTTATTTCGATATTGGAGCGCTTGGGAATTGCTGTTGAGGAAGACGGCAAAAATCTCATTGCTCACGTGGGCGAAGACAGAGAAGATATTGTCGGAGTTAACGATTTGGCGGAGGAATTTATCCGCGTTTACGGATATTCGCACGTTGAGCCGACTCTGTTTAAGTACGCCACTCCCACAATGGGCGGAAAAACTGAAAAATTTAAAAACATTGACGCTGTCAAAAACACTTTGGCGGCACTCGGACTCAACGAATCCGTCACTTATTCTTTCACAACGCCCAAATTTGCGGATATGCTGCTTTTGCCCTCTGACAGTGGACTTAGAAACTTCATTCCTCTTGTCAATCCGTTGGGTGAGGGGTTGAGCGTAATGCGCACCACGCTTTGCCACAGTATGATTGAGACTCTTGTTTACAATGAGTCGCACTTCAACAAAGAAGCCGCGCTGTTTGAAATCGGCAAAATCTACGTTCCAAAGAGTCTGCCATTGAGCGAGTTGCCCGACGAAAAAGAGTATCTTGCGGTGGGCATTTACGGCGAAAAATCCGACTTTTTCAGTCTGAAGAGCGTAACGGAAAATTTGTTTGCGGCACTAAATGTGAAAGCCGAGTATTCCGCTTCCAATCTTCCGTATTTGCATCCCGGCAGAGCGGCGGATATAAGCGTTGGCGGTAAAAAAGTCGGTTATCTTGGTGAATTGCACCCGGATGCAGCAAAAAATTACGGCACGGACAGCAGAATATACGTTGCGGAAATTTCTTTGAAGGAAGTTTTTGACGCTATGCCAAAGGAAAAGAAATTTAAGGCGTTTTCAAAATTTCCGCAGGTTGAAAGAGACCTCGCGGTGGTTGTTGAAAGCGCAATTTTGGCAGGAGATATGGTCAAAGCCGTCGAAGATGCGGACATAAAACACCTCATCAAAGCGGAGGTTTTCGATACTTACTGCGGAGAACAGATAGGCATCGGCAAAAAATCCGTCGCTATGAACTTTGTGTTTTCGTCTGTGGAACGCACCCTTACCGACGACGAAGTATCCACGCAAATGCAAAGAATTTTGAACTTGTTAAAGCGCAAATTCGGAGCGAAAATCAGGCTGTAAAATTTGTTCTACGGCATAATAACATAAGACTACGGAAAGAAAATAAATGTTTGATACAAAAAGTTTGAACACTCTGGAATATCCGAAAATCCTCGAAACCCTTGCGCAATATGCGCAATCGGTGGGAGGAAAAGCGAAGGCGCGCGCCCTTGTGCCGTTTGCCGATTATTCTGCTGCGCTTCGCTCTCTCAACGAGACCGCAGAAGCGGACAAAACGATGTTCGAATTTTCCGTCAATCCCTCTTTCACCGTTGACGACGTAGAAGAAATCATCGTAAAAGCCAAAAAAGGCGCGCTTTTATCAATCCCCGAAATTATGAAAATAGGGCGGGAACTGAGGGTGTCACGCCGCGTTGTGAAAGCGATAAACGCGGTAAACGGCATACCGATTTTGAGCGAAATGGCGTCAAGGCTGTTTTTTGAAGAAGAAATCGAAAAGAGGATTTTCGACGCTTTTATCTCCGAAACAGAAGTAGCGGACAACGCTTCTGCCGAGTTGAAAGCCATACGTCAGCGTATTCGCAAGTTAAACGACGGCGTCAAGGCAAAACTTCAAAGTTTTATCACCGCGCCCGCCTATCAAAAGTGCTTGCAGGATAACATAATAACCATGCGTTCCGACCGCTACGTCATTCCTCTGAAAAGTGAATTCAAGGGAGCGATAACGGGGCTGGTGCACGATCAATCCGCATCCGGCAACACTCTTTATGTGGAGCCTATGGCGGTGGTCGAACTGAATAACGACTTAAAAACCGCGATGCTGGACGAAAGAAAGGAAATTGAACGCATTTTGCGCTCGTTTTCGTTGTCTATTATGGGTGTCGGCGATAGTTTGGAATGGACGTATCAAATCATTGTGGATATGGACGTCATCTTTGCAAAGGCAAATTTAGCGCGCGTTTGGAAAGCCGTACGCCCCGAACTTAATCAAAACGGCGTTTTGAGTATTCATGAAGGCAGACATCCGCTTATCGACTCAAAGACCGTGGTGCCGGTGTCTTTGAAGATGGCAAAAAAAGACAGAATGTTGCTCATAACCGGCCCTAACACAGGCGGAAAAACCGTCACGCTGAAACTTGTCGGACTCTTTGTTTTGCTTGCAATGAGTGGAATTTATCTTCCCGCAAAAGGCGCGGATATTCCCGTTGTGGACGGCGTTTACAGCGATATAGGCGACGAACAAAGCATAGAACAAAGCCTTTCGACCTTTTCCGCTCATATAAAAAACATCATCGAAATTTTGCAAAAGTTGACGGATAATTCCTTGGTGTTATTTGACGAACTGGGTGCAGGAACAGATCCCGGCGAAGGCGCGGCACTTGCCGTCAGCATATCGGAATATGTGATGACAACCGGCGCAAAGGCGCTAATCACGTCGCATTTCAACGATTTAAAAGAATATTCACTCGTCAAAGACGGTGTCGTTGCAGCCTCTATGGAATTTAATGCGGAAACACTTTCTCCCACATTTAAATTGGTTATGGGAGCAATCGGAAGTTCAAACGCGCTCGATATTGCGTCAAAACTAGGTTTGGACTTGAATATCGTTGACGCCGCTCGTAACAGAATTTCGCCAGAAAAGAGGCAATTTGACAGGGTATTATACGCAGCCGAAGAAACCAGACGTAGTGCGGCAAAACTTGTGGACGAAGCATCCGTTGACCGTGAAAAGGCGGCGAATGTGCTTTTGGAAGTCGAAAAAGAAAAACTCGTTTTGCAACAAAAGAAAGAAAAACTTGACGAAAGTATACGCCGAGAAACAAAACGCCTAATCGAACACTCGGTTGAAGAAGCGGACGAAATCATTGACAGACTTAAAGAGATTGTGAATAGACCGCAAGAAGAAGTGACCGAAGCCGACGTTTTTGAGGCGCGTAAACTTAAAAAGCAGTTGCAAAATATGTCCGCACGCTATGACAATGAGATCGTGCCGGAAGATAAGCCCGTTGAAGGGGAACTGAAAATCGGGGACAACGTTTGGGTAAAATCCTTGGGCAAAAAGGGTGTTCTAAAAAAGCGCAGCAGCCGCGAGGCCGAAGTTTCCTTTGGCAAATTTGCCGTAAAAGTCAAAGACGGCGACTATTATAAGGTGAAATGATGACCGATAATTACGTGCAAAAACTGAGCATCGACACTCCCAAAAAGGAACGTATTAAACATACGGCAGGCACGGTGCTGAAACTTATGGCGCTTGGGCTTATCGTAGTTGCTGTTTTTGCCAGTTATTATGTTTTTATTGCCGTTGCGGTGCTTTTTGTTTTGGGTATGGTGCTTTGTCAGTTGTACAACAACAATGCAAAAGAGTATGAATACGATTTCAACGCGTTGAGGCTTGTTGTATGCAAGACGAATATGTTGGGAAAGCGCGAACGCAAACTTGAAGTATTGTTTGACGACGTCAAGAATTTTTGCCCTTTTACCGATATTGCAACAGCCGACGATTTGATTTTTTGCCAGAGCGCGGGCGAACAGGGAGTTTATGCGCTAACGTTTTTGTTCGAGCAAAAAGAACTCCGCTTGCTTTTACAGCCCGACACTTATCTTGTCGCTTTGATTGAAGAAACATTGACGGCGAAAAAGGATGTTAATAGCCCTAAAATCAAAGAAGATGGAGCGCAAAAATGATTTATATTGACAACGCCGCCACAACAAAACCGTGTGAAAGCGCACTGGACGCGATGAAAGCGGCGAACGAAAGCGCGTTTTATAATCCGTCAGCCTTATACGGAGAGTCTGTCAAGGTTGCAAAACTTATAAAAGAAGCACGTGACAGCATAAAACGTCAACTTCGCGCGGCAGATGAGGATAATCTATATTTCACGTCCGGCGGTACGGAAAGCGACAACTGGGCGCTTCTTATGACAAAAAAGCAAAAGGGCAGTCGCATAATTATTTCGCTTGGCGAGCATGACGCAGTCATAAATCCCGCAAACGAACTTGAATCTCAAGGTTACGACGTGGTCTTTTGCCCGATAAATCAAGACGGAAGCGTCAACGAAACAGAATTTGAAAGACTACTCACTGCCGATACGTCATTGGTGTCTATAATGCACGTCAGCAATGAAACAGGCGCCGTCAACGACATCGCAAGACTTGTAAAAATCACAAAAAAGATTGCCCCCAACGCCGTTTTCCATTCCGACGGCGTGCAGGCTGTAGGCAAAATCAAAGTTAACATAAGGGCGCTCGGCGTCGATTTATACAGCATATCAGGTCACAAAATACATGCGCCCAAGGGTATAGGCGGACTTTTTGTCAAAAAAGGCATATCGCTAAAACCGCTTCTACTTGGCGGAGGCCAAGAATACGGCATGCGCTCCGGCACGGAAAATTATCCTTTGATTTGCGCTTTTGATGCCGCACTTTCGTTTGCATTGACTGATTTTGATGAAAACTATTCCAAAAAGCAGCGAATATTGGAATACTTAAAACAACTTTTGCTTGAAAAGTTGCCAGATACGGTGATTATTTCCCCAAACGAAAATTGTGCCCCAAACATACTTACC
>CAYJCS010000066.1:0-8196 GCA_964368715.1 uncultured Bacteroidaceae bacterium
CAACCTACGTCGAAGGCGAGCGTAGAAACATAAAAATCACCACGAAATCGGATCTCAAAGCACCCCTCGTCGGATGCGGTTACGACATTCACCGTATGGAAGAAGGACGAGGGATAAAATTGCTCGGCACTTTCATAAATTGCCCGTTTTCGTTTGTCGCGCACAGTGACGGCGATGTGCCCGTGCACGCTCTTATGGACGCGATTTTATCGGCAATCGGTGAAAAAGACATAGGTCATTTTTTCCCCGTTGACGACCCAAAATACGATAATACCGACAGCATGAAACTGCTGTCTTCCGTTTTGGAAATTGCTTTGAAAAAGCGTTGCTCTCCTTCAAACGCGGCAATTTCCATAATTGCGGAACTGCCGATTCTTGCCCCTTATATCGACGAAATGCGCGCGCGCACGAGCGATATCCTTAATATCAGCCCGGAGCGTGTGGGGATAACCGCCACCACAAACGAAAAGGTCGGAGAAATCGGAAACTGCAAGGCAATCGCCGCCTACGCCACCATACTTTTGCAGCCGTTGGATTGATTTTAGTCAAACAAAACCATAATACAAAGAAAAAGAGCGCCGCCGCGCTCTTTTTTTCATCTTATGCATTGAATTCGGCCTGACAGGCAAAATCGAACTTTATGCTATTGCACCCAATACTTGATTATGGTAAAATTCTTTTATTATGAAAACTTTGATATTGCGATTTCTTATTATTGTACTTTGCTTGTCTTTTTCGACCGTTTTGTTTGCTTGCAACGATGACGGCACTGAACCAATCGAGCAAGAAAATCCATATCCCCTTTGCAATCCCGACGCGACGGACGCAACAAAAGCAGTGTATGAATACATATGTTCAATGGGCGGCAAAGGATGTTTGAGCGGTCAGCAGGAATCCACTTGGATGACAAGCCCCGAATACGAAATGGAATATCTCTTTGAAAACACCGGCAAATATCCTGCAATCCGCGGATTGGATTATATAAATGACGATTTTGACGGTGTAAATGAAAGAGCCGTTGAGTGGTGGCAAAAAGGCGGCATCGTCACAATATGCTGGCATACCGGAGCGGATTTTTCAAGCGGCTATGAAGAAAGCAAAAACAACGGACTTGAAGATTGGAACGCCGCTCTCACCGAAGGCACCGACGAATATAACGCGCTTATTTCGGGTATGGACAAAGGGGCCGCGGCACTGCTTGAACTTAAAGAAGCGGGAGTGCCCGTGCTATGGCGTCCTTTTCATGAATTTGACGGCACTTGGTTTTGGTGGAGCCAAAGCAGCACTAAAAACTTTGTAAAGTTGTGGCGCATTATGTATGAGCGCTACACAAATCATTGGAAATTAAACAATCTAATTTGGGTGGCGGGCTACAGCCATTTCCCCTTCGATAAAACGGTACACTATCCGGGCGACGAATATTGCGATGCAATCGGCGCAGACAGTTACGAAGCCTTTAGCCCCTATCTTTACAATAAGGTTGACGCGGTAACCAAAAAGCCAAAGCCGCGCTGCTATCACGAATGCGGTCTAAATCCCACCGTCGAAGAGTTGAAAGCCGTCCCTTGGGTGTGGTTTATGACCTGGCACACCAACTATCTTATCGATGAAAACAACACCGACGATTTGAGCGCCCTTTACAACGACGATTATATAATCACATTGGATGAACTGCCGGATTTTACGTAGAAACTTCGTCGCCATTAGCCTTAATGCTAGCATTGACCGGGGAGAAGCCGGGAAAAATACCGGTTTAAAAAAGTCAAAAAGTTGGCTGATAATAGATCAAAAAAATTTTTAAATTAGAGATTGCACAAACAAAAAAGCACCGAAAAAATCGGTGCTTTGTTTTTTCACGCTGTACAGGTAGCGATTAACGTTTGCTGAATTGCGGTGCTTTACGTGCTTTGTGCAAGCCGTATTTTTTGCGTTCTTTGGCTCTGGGGTCACGAGTCATGAAACCGGCTTTTTTCAAAGCGGCACGATATGCGGCTGCGTCAGCAACACAAAGTGCGCGAGAAATGCCGTGGCGGATTGCTCCTGCCTGTCCGGTCATGCCACCGCCGTAAACGTTTACTAGAATGTCAAATTTGTCCGAAGTGGAGGTGAGAACGAGGGGTTGTTCAACGATCATTCTCATGGTGTCAACGGGGAAGTAATCCTCAAAGGAGCGTCCGTTGATGGTGATTGTGCCTTCACCGCCGGGGATAAGACGAACTCTTGCAATGGCAGTCTTTCTTCTGCCGGTGCCGAGATATTGAACTTTTTTCACTGCTTTTTTTGTCGCCATATTAACCTCACTTCAATTCGAGTTTGACAGGGCATTGAGCTTGATTGTTGTGCTCGCTGCCGGCGTACACACGAAGTTTTTTGAGCATATCTGTGCCAAGAGAATTCTTGGGGAGCATGCCCTTCACCGCTTTGTATACGGCAAATTCCGGTTTTTCACTCATAAGTTTCTTGTATTGGATTTCTTTGAGACCTCCGATATAACCGGAATGATAACGATAATATTTCTTCTCCAACTTTTTGCCGGTCAAGATAACTTTATCGCAGTTGATGATTATAACATGGTCGCCGCAGTCGACGTGAGGAGTGTACTCGGGCTTATTTTTGCCTCTGAGTATCATTGCCACTTGAGATGCAAGTCTGCCGAGGACCAAATCGGTCGCATCGATAAGATACCACTTGCTCTCCACTTCGCCGGGCTTTGCCATAAAGGATTTGTTGTTATTTGCCATGTAGGACAAATCTTTAGCCATAGCGGACCTCCGAAATTTTTTGAATTGCTTTTTGCTTTTTAGTCTATATCAACTGCGGTTCAAGGGGCTGGTTATCCCCGCACATACATTCTTAAAAGACGCTTGATAATAATATTAAATAACAAAAAAGATGTCAAGCGAATTTCGACACCTTTTTTTGTATATCCCGCCGTGCACAGTCGGCTTTTTTTGACTATTTTCAAAAATTCAACAATGTGGACAATGTTTTCCATTTAAACGCAGGCGTGAATTTTGGTATATCGCGTTTTCATTACAGGTTTTTAACCGTCACGGTTGTTTGTGTGCAAGGTATGACAACATAGTTTTCGCCCTTTTCGGTTGCAGACTTACAATCTATATCTGCGCCCATAATGTCGCAAAAAACGACTTTTATCGTCTTGGTTTGACAATTTAAACTTGGCGTTATGCAAAGTGATGTTGCATCTTTGTTTGTTGACATCTGGAAGTCTATGCTTCCGTTTTCGTCGTACAAAATGAAATTGTTGTCGCCCTTAAACACTTGAACTTCGAGGCTGTCAAAGTCTTGTGAATTTCCTTCACGCTCGGCAAGCAGCGGTGTTATCGCGCCTTCTTTTGCAAACACAGGGATGCGCTCAAGCGGACAATTTACCGTTACATATTTTCCGCCTTCAAACTTTTCAAAAGTGAATATGTCGGTCCAATTGCCTTTTGGAAGCCACACTTTCACTTTTGCAACGTTTTTTTTCATCCTGCTTAAAACCGGTGCAACAATCAGTTCACTGCCGAAATAGTACTGATTTTTTGCAGCATACGCCTGAGGCGATTTGTCAAAATAATACATTGGGCAGACAAGAGGCAAGCCCTCTTTTGCCGTAAGGACGTTTGCCGTGTAAAGATACGGAAGCAATCTGTGGCGAAGACGCATAAAGTCCTTTGAAATTGCTTCCGCTCTCTCGCCGTAAAGCCAAGGCTCTTTGCTGAAGCCCGTATTGGAACTGTGAAGTCTGTTTATCGGCGAAAAAACTCCAAATTGCAGCCATCTGACATACAGTTCCCCTTTGCCGCGCCCAAACATATGGCCGCCTATGTCGTGCGACCACCAAGTGTAACCGACATTTGAGGCGTTTGATGTAAAATACGGTTGGAATTTCAAACTTCTCCAACAAACCATAGTATCGCCCGAAAAACCGAGAGGATAACGGTGAGAGCCAATACCCGCATAACGCGACAGTATCAAAGGCGTTCTCCCCTCTCTGCCTGCGTCCAAAGTGTGATAGTGGTTAAGCAGCCACAACGGATCCAACCCCGGGAACTGGGATTTTTTGCCCTGCTGCCAGTCTATCCACCAAAAATCCACTCCGTCGTTTTCGTAGGGGTGCATCACAAGGTCGAAATAACTGTGCAAAAATTTTCTGTCTGTAAAATTGAATTCAACGGGCAGTTTGCTGTTTGGATTTATTCCGTTTGCGGCCGCCATAGCGGGATACTGCTCTTCGTAATAGCGGATGCCGTCGCGCGGATGAAGGTTCATCGTTATTACAAGACCTCTGTTTTTAAGGTCGGTGAAAAATTTTTTATAATCGGGAAATAGTGTTTTGTCAAAGGTATAGCCCGTCCAGCCTCTGCCTTGACATCTTTCGACTATATTGCCTTTTGCGCTGACGTCTTTTGGCGTGTTTTTGACAAGGTGCCAATCCATATCGATAGTCGCAACCGTAAGAGGGATATCCTTTGACGCGAACTTATCCATAAGGGAAACGTATTCGTCTTGCGTATAGGCGTGATAGCGAGACCACCAGTTACCAAGTGCATATTTGGGCAAAAGAGGCGTATGTCCGGTCAAAGCATAAAATTCTTTTAAACCGCCGATATAGTCGTTTCCGAAAGCAAAGAAATACTCGTCTTTGCTACCCTTTTGCCTTTGTGATAAAGAACCGTCTTCGTTTAACAGATACGACTTGCTGTCATCCAGTTTTGTAAAGCCGTTTAAAGAAAAAATTCCCTTTTCAAGACGCACAAATCCAAACGTTCCGTCAAGAGTTCTTGCAGTGCCCAAAAGGTTTTGCCCTTCATCGGGAGAATGCCACGTTCCGCTCAAATTTGCTTGCACGTCAAGAGTTTTCAAGTCAATATAAAACTCTACGGAATTTGTCTTTATCCGCATTTTATTGTCATATTTATGGGATATAAAGCTAGGATTTGAAAAATTTCGGTTTAAAACTCGTTGCGACGCCCTGTCTTCAAAAACGCCGTTTACAGAGCGTTCCACTCTCAAAATTCTATCGGATAGCACACTTATTCTAAGCGTGTTGTCAACAAGCATACAGCCGTCTGAAGCGGGTGCTTTGGCGGCGTAAAATCTGTCATTTTTCATTGACTTCTCCAAATTTTTATTGATTTTAGGCGAGCAAATTTAGGCGTCGAAAGCCTTCAAGACTATCGCCAAAAATACGCAATTTTTGCCTCCGACGGCAATCATTCCGTGAGGTTGACCACTGTCGTAATAGACGGTGTCGCCCTCTTTTAACACGTCCGTTTTGCCGTTGATGTTTATCAAAAGTTCGCCGGACAAAATATAATCCATTTCCTGACCTTTATGAGAGGACAACGATATAGGTTTGTTTTCCGCTTCGGCATCGTAAGGCACTTCCACCAAAAAAGGTTCTGCGGTTCTGCCTTTGAAGTTTTGTGCAAGATGCTGATACTTAAACGAGTGACGGCGTTCTGTCAAAATACCGTGCCCCGCTCTCACAATGCTGAAACTGTTGAGTTTTGGAGTGTGGCCTGTTAAAAGTGCAGTAACGTCCACACCGAAACGCTCGGCACAGTTGAACAAAAAGGTAACGGAGAAGTCCTTTTTACCCGATTCGTATTCACGATACGTCCCTTTGTCGACGCCGGCTACAGCCGCCATTTCGTCAACGGTTATTTCCATAATTTCTCTAAGGCCTTTAAGTCTTTCGGCAATTTCCGTTGTATTTGACATTTTGCACCTCTTTATCACGCCTGCGCATGAATTTAATGAAACTATTTTACCAAACAAACCGGCACAAGTCAATAAGAGCAACACATTACTTTTGGCAGGCTTTTATGGATTTCTATACGATATTTTGCTGGGGTTTTTAATATGCGGACGCATTGGCGCAATGATTATATAGACAAAAGATGCTCCGCGCCATTTTACCTTTGAATCACGCCGCTATTTTTTTCGGCTTTATTTGTTTTCTAAGTCTTTGACGACTTTTTCAATATCGCCGTGTATAACGAGCGTTGCATATCGGTCGCCTTCCGTTGCGCTCTTATTTATAAGCACCAATTCTTTGCCCGAAAAATAGTGTATAAGTCCCGCCGCCGGATACACGGATAGCGAAGTTCCCACAACAAGCAAGACGTCGGCGTTTTCAAGTGCGTCAATCGCGCCGCTTACGACGCTGTTTAACAAACTCTCTTCATACAGTACAACTTCGGGGCGCACTCTGCCTCTGCAATTGTCGCAACGCGGTTCACCGTCCGAGGATAAAACATAGTTTAAATCAAATCCGTGCTTGCCGCATGCCATACAATAATTGCGGTAGACTGACCCGTGCAGTTCAAATACGTTTTTAGCTCCTGCCATTTGATGCAGTCCGTCGATATTTTGGGTAACAATGGCATCAAGTTTTCCTAGCTGTTCGAGTTTTGCGAAGTAGATGTGCGCCGCATTCGGTTTTGCATCGGGATATAGCATTTTATCTTTGTAAAAGTTGAAAAACTCCCTGCCGTGTTCCATAAAAAAACTGTGCGAGAGGATTTGTTCCGCGCAGTATGACACGGGTTTTCCGTTTTGGTCTTTTATATATTTTGTCGAATATAATCCGCTTTCGCTTCTAAAATCCGGAATTCCGCTCGGTACGGAAATTCCCGCTCCTGTGAAAAGTACACCGCTTTTCATTGAAGATATTATGTTTTTTAGTCGCGCGATTTTTTCTTCGTATTCCATTTTTCGCTCCCAAATTATTTGAACAACTCAATTTTATCACCCTGCTTTGTTGTTTTCAATAGCAAGCGGTTGTAAAAATAAACCTTTGGTGTTATCATAAAGGAAATTCTTAATAATTGCAGTTTGAGCAAAGGACATTATGGAGAATAAAATTTACAACGAAAGAATGTGCGGTTTGGGCAGCAGACGGAGCGTTATCCGCGAGTTGTTTGAGTTTGGGAAAAAGATGGCCGTTGAAGTTGGAGCGGACAAGGTTTTCGACTTCTCTTTGGGCAATCCAAACGTGCCTGCGCCAAAGTGCGTAAAACAAGCGATTTTGGAACTCAACAATATTCCCGACAGCACTCTGATTCACGGCTACACTTCGGCTCAGGGAGATTTGAGTGTAAGGCGCGCAATTTGCGAAAGCATAAACCGTCGTTTTGATGTGGGAATGACGCCCGACCTTATTTATATGACCTGCGGCGCGGCGGCGTCGCTTTGTATAACGCTCAATGCCCTAAATTCAAAAAGCGATGAATTTGTGATTTTCGCACCGTATTTCCCCGAATACCGCGTCTTTATCGAGGCCGCAAAAGGTATCCCCATGGAAGTTCTTTTCACCGAGCCAAATTTTTATCCCGACCTAAAAACTTTTGAATCATCACTAAATAAAAACACAAAAGCGGTTATTCTCAACAGCCCCAACAATCCTTGCGGCGTTGTATATAGCGAAGACACGGTCAAGAGCATTGTCGAAATTCTGAAGAAAAAGTCTGCCGAGTTCGGCACTCGAATATTCCTTATCGCCGACGAACCCTACAGAGAAATAGTCTACGACGGCGTAACGGTGCCGTATCCTATGAACTATTACGACGACGTAGTGGTTTGCTACAGTTATTCCAAATCGCTGTCACTGCCGGGCGAGCGCATCGGGTATATCGCTCTTTCGCCCAAAGCCATGGACAAAGAAAAATTGTATGCGGCAATCTGCGGAGCGGGTCGCGCTCTTGGATACGTTTGCGCGCCTTCTCTTTTTCAAAAGGTGGTTGAAAAGTGCATTGACGCAAAGCCCGACGTATCAGCGTATAAGCGCAATCGCGATTTGATAAAAGATGCGCTTATTAGTTTTGGCTACACGGTTGTCAACCCCGACGGGGCGTTTTATCTCTTTGTGAAAGCATTGGAGAGTGACGCAAACAAATTTTCCGAAAGAGCAAAAGAATTCGGTTTGTTGCTAGTCCCCGGCGACGATTTTGCCGCACCCGGTTATGTGAGAATTGCCTACTGCGTCAGCCACGATATGATTGAGCGTTCACTGCCCGCATTCAAGGCTCTTGCCGAAAGTTACAGAGCGTAAGAGAACAATCGGCGGATATTCAATTTCTAAAAATACGAATTTTTAATTAAAAAACGGCACTTAAGTGCCGTTTTTCGTTTTTCATATTGTAAAAAATTTACTTGCTTTCAGCAAATTTTGTTGTTCCTTGATCT
>CAYJCS010000067.1:0-8121 GCA_964368715.1 uncultured Bacteroidaceae bacterium
GATAAACGCCGTCCAATTCATAGAAAACGACCTCAAAAAAATAGAAAAACTCGACAAAGAAAAATTTGAGTTGATGGCCGACGCTCTGAAAAAAGAAACGTTAATCCGCGACTTAAAAACTCTTTACGATTTTTATTTGATAAAGCAGGTAAAGTTTACTGCTTTGGACAATTTTGCCACAACCGAGCGCTCGTTCGTTCTTGAAGCGTGGTATCCTGCCGAACAGGAAAACAAATTAAAAGAACTTTTAGACAATTATGATTGCGTTGTCTATGAATTCCGCGAAGCGGAAGAAAACGAAGTTGTGCCGACGCTTGTCAGATCCAACAAAATCGTTGAGCCATATCAAGACGTCACAAATATGTACAGCGTGCCGAATTATCGCAGCGACGCGGATCCGAACCCGATAATGGCGTTTTTTTACTTCTTGTTTTTCGGCATAATGATGGCAGACGCGGCTTACGGATTGTTGCTCGCGGTCGGCGCGTTTGTTTTTTACAAAATTTCAAAGCCGACTCCGGGTAGGGGCAGACTTTTGCTCATTATCGCAATGGGCGGCGTATCCACGGCAATTTGGGGCATACTATTTGGCAGTTATTTGGGATTTCCGACAAGTTCGATGACTGATGCGGGCGGAAACCCTTTGAATTTCGCTCTGCTGTTTAATCCGCTCGACGAACCTTTGTATATGCTCATAATGTGCTTTGCTCTGGGCTTTTTGCAGATAGTTGCCGGCATGATAATAAATGCTGTCAATCTCTTCAAAAGAGGTAGATGGGTTGATGCTTTGTTTGCCGATTTCACTTGGTTTGCAATCTTTTTGGGAATTGGCTTAATCGCCGTGAGTTTGCTTTTAAAAGGCATGCCTGCAGTACTCAAATACGTCGGAATCGCTTTTGCGGCAAGCGGTGCCCTCACTCTTGTTTTGAGTGGTATTCGCGGCAAAAAAGGCGTTAAGGCACTAAAAGGCATCCTCGGCGGTTTTGGAAAGCTATACGACGGTGTCAATATTTTATCAGATATTCTCAGTTATTCTCGTCTGTTCGGACTTGCTCTCTCGGGAGGCGTGGTTGCAATGGTCGTCAATATGATTTGCGAAGTCGTTGCGGGATTCTTCCCTCAAAATGTTGCGTTTATCGGCTATATTTTGTGCATACCCGTATATATGGTCGGGCACGCTTTCAACCTCGCAATATCCACTCTCGGCGCATACGTCCACAATTGCAGACTGCAGTATATTGAATTCTACGGAAAATTCTACGAGGGCGGCGGACATCAGTTCGTCCCGTTTGGCTCTATGACAAAATACACGTATATAGAAATGCCCAAAACAAGCGTCGAAACCGACGCGCGCACGGTGCAATCTTTATAAATAAAAAACAGCATACCTATACGGGTATGTAGGAGGTAGTATATGACAACAGGCACATTTTTGGCTATCTTGGGCGCGGCACTGGCTGCAGGTCTCGCGGGCATAGGTTCGGCAATCGGTGTCGGCATTGCGGGCAAGGCGGCGGCAGGCGTAACGGCAGAAGACCCGGACAAATTTTCAAAATGCCTAATTTTGCAACTTCTTCCCGGCACGCAGGGAATCTACGGACTTTTGATCGCCTTTTTGGTGTTTATTCAGGTCGGTTTGTTCGGCGGTATTAAGCCCCTCACCAATGCACAGGGCTTGATGCTTTTGGCGGGTTGCATGCCTATCGCAATTGTCGGATTTATTTCTGCAATCTATCAGTCAAAAGTTGCTTGCAGTGGTATAGCGCTTGTTGCAAAACGCCCCGAAGAAAGCGGAAAAGCAATTATAATGACAGTCATGGTTGAAACCTATGCCGTTCTTGCGCTTCTGACTTCCTTCCTCGCCGTGATGATACCCGACTTCAGCTGATTGGAGAAACTATGAGTAAAGAAGCAATCATTGAAAAAATCCTGTCCGACGCCGAGTTAAAAGCCGATAGTTTTTTGAGTGTCGCAAGGGAAACCGCGGATAATATTTTGTCGGGTGCCGCCGAGCAATGCAAGGCCTATTACTCCGCATCGCGCGCTACAATCGATACTTCCGTCAAGGATATCGAAAAACGCAGTGAAACGGTTGCGGGAATGGATGCCAAGAAACTGCTTCTCGCTGCAAAGGCAAAACTGCTGGATAACGTCTACGCGCTTGCCCTTGACAAACTTAAAAATTTGGACAAAAAGACTTATACCGCGATACTTAACGGCATGCTTAATTATGCCGAGGACGGCGACACCGTCACCGTGTCAAAACGCGAAAAGGATATTGTGAGTGATGAGTTTATTTCGGCCTACGCAAAGAAAAAGGGCATAAAACTCACCTTGAACAAAAAATTCGGAGACTTTGACGGCGGCATGATTTTGACAGGCAAAGGGATTGACAAAAATCTCACTTTCGATGTGGAACTTTCACTTTTGCGCGATGTCACCGAGGCGAAGATAGCAAAGGAGTTATTCGGCTGATATGTCCGACAAATTCGTTTTTCAAAATGCTAGAATAAAAGCCATAGAAACGCGGCTGCTGTCACAGCAACAACAGCAGAGACTTATGGATGCATCAAATGCTTCCGAGGTCTTTAAATTGCTGTTTGAAATGGGATTTGGCGGGGGAGCCGCCGTGGAAAACGGCGACTTTGACAAGATGTTCGAAGCGGAAGAACATTTTGCCGTCAGCATATTAAGACAGTTTAACGTCGACGGCGAACTTGATGCGTTTTTGCTTTTAAACGACTTTCACAATCTCAAAGCCTTGCTTAAAGCGTCGGTCACAGGTGAGGAAAATCCCGTGATTATGGCGGAAGGCATTTTTGACGTCGAAAAAATCAAAGCGGCAATAGTCGGAGAAATAAGCGACCTACCACAAGAAATGACGGAGATAATATCAAAAATCAACAAACTCATTGCGGACGGCAAAGCAACTCCAAGGCTTATTGATACGGTGGTTGACAAAGCATCTTACCGCGCCGCGCTAAAAAGCGTAAAACGTAACGCAAAACTGATAAGGCAGTATTTTGTTGCAAAGATAGACTACCTCAATATATTGTCGTTTTTGCGTTGTAAAAGGGCGGATCAATCTCAAAAATTTTTCTTAGAGATATTTATTGACGGCGGCGATTTAAGCGAAGACTTTTTCGTCTCCGTATACGAAAGCACAAACGAGGCTTTCAAGGAAAAGTGCAAATTTACGCCCTATCAAGACATCGTCGCAAAAGCGGTTGACGACAACAATTTGACTGCTTTTGAAGTGGCGGCGGACAACTCACTTCTGATAAAATGGCGCGAAAACTATAACGAAATGTTTTCTCCAGCACCGATACTTTATTATTATTTTGAAAAACTCACCGAAATCAAGGTGATAAAACTCATCGTGGCCGGCGTAAAAAATCACGTCGAGCCGTCGCTTATCAAAGAAAGGATGTGTGAGATTTATGGAGCGTAGCGGTATTGCCGTCGTCGGAGACAAGGATTCCGTCCTCGCTTTCAAGGCAATAGGTCTTGACGTTTTTCCCGTGGAAGGAGAAATGCAAGCAAGGGAACTAATAAAGCAACTTGCAAGAACTTATTCCGTTATTTTCATAACCGACCGCACTGCAAGCAAGATAAGCAGCTTGTTAAAACGCTATAAATCCCGACCTTACCCCGTCATAGTCCCGATTCCTACCGCAGAAGGAAACAGCGGCTACGGAATGAAGGGCATCAAGAGTGACGTGGAAAAGGCCATCGGGTCAGATATTCTTTTTAATGACAGAGAGGGTAACTAATGGAAACAGGTAAAATAATTAAGGTTTCCGGACCGCTAATCGTTGCCGAAAATATGGGCGACAGCAAGATGTATGACGTCGTCAGAGTCAGCGAAAAAAAACTCATCGGCGAAATCATCGAACTAAGAGGCGACCGAGCATCCATTCAGGTGTATGAAGAAACCAGCGGCCTAGGACCCGGCGAAGACGTCGTGTCAACAGGTGCGGCACTTTCGGTTGAACTCGCGCCCGGACTTATAGAGGGTATATACGACGGCATTCAGCGTCCGCTTACAAAACTTCGTGCCTTTTCGGGTGACCGTATTGCGCGCGGAGTTTATATCCCTGCCGTTGACCACGAAAAGAAGTGGGACTTTACGCCGGTCGCAAAAATCGGCGATACCGTGGAAATGGGTTCGGTTTTAGGCACAGTGCAGGAAAACGTTCTTGTTCTGCACAAAATTATGGTGCCAAAGGGCATTGAAGGAAAGGTCAAACAAATCAAAGCGGGCAGTTTCAACATTGAAGAAACAGTCGCGGTGATATCAACGCCTGAGGGCGACAAAGAAGTTTGCATGCTTCAAAAATGGCCCGTACGTAAAGGCAGACCGTACGATACTAAATTGGCTCCTGTTTCTCCTCTTATCACAGGTCAAAGAGTTATCGACACCTTATTCCCCATTGCAAAGGGCGGTGTTGCGGCGGTTCCGGGTCCTTTCGGAAGCGGAAAAACCGTCGTTCAGCACCAACTTGCAAAATGGGCTGACGCGGATATTATCGTCTACGTAGGTTGCGGCGAGCGCGGAAACGAAATGACGGACGTTTTGAACGAATTTCCAGAACTTAAAGACCCGCGCAGCGGCGAACCGCTTATGAAGCGCACCGTGCTTATTGCAAACACGTCCGATATGCCCGTCGCGGCGCGTGAGGCGTCAATCTATACAGGTATCACAATCGCTGAGTATTTCCGCGATATGGGCTATTCGGTCGCAATTATGGCAGACTCCACTTCACGTTGGGCAGAAGCACTTCGCGAAATGAGCGGTCGACTTGAAGAAATGCCCGGTGAAGAAGGATATCCTGCGTATCTTAGTTCGCGCCTTGCAGAGTTCTACGAGCGCGCAGGCAGAGTCAAAGTCAAAGGACAAAAAGGGCAGGAAGGCTCGATAACGGCAATCGGTGCCGTTTCACCTCCAGGCGGCGACTTGTCGGAGCCTGTATCACAAGCCACTTTGCGTATCGTCAAGGTTTTCTGGGGATTGTCCGCATCGCTTGCATACAAACGCCACTTCCCAGCGGTAGACTGGCTTACAAGTTATTCGCTTTATGCTGACAGACTTATTGATTGGTACAGTGACAATGTCGGGGATGAATGGGTGTCGTTGCGCTCCGCCGCTATGAGAATACTGCAAGAAGAGGCTTCCCTAAACGAGATAGTTCAACTTGTCGGTATGGACGCACTGGGACAATCCGACCGCCTTACAATGGAGACGGCAAAGTCACTAAGAGAAGATTATCTCCACCAAAACGCTTTTGACGAAATAGACACCTATGCATCGCTCAAAAAGCAATGTTTGATGCTGAAACTTATTTTGGAGTTCCACAAACAATCGCAAGAGGCGTTTGACAAAAACGTCGATATAGAAGACATTTTGGAACTGCCCGTCAAAGACAGCATCGGCAGAGCAAAATATATACCGGAAGACAATTTGGAAAAATTTGACGAACTGTTTGCCGAAATCAAAAAAGAAATGCTTGCCCTTTCAAGCGAAGGAGGCAGTAATGCTTAAAGAATACAACACCATAAGAGAAATCGTCGGGCCGATTATGCTCGTCGAAGGCGTCGAGGGCGTCAAATATAACGAACTGGTCGAAATTCGTCAAGAAAACGGCGAAATCCGCAGCGGCAAAGTGCTTGAAATCAACCGCGACAAGGCGCTTGTTCAGTTGTTTGAACCCTCTCAAGGCATAAAAATGTCCACGTCCAAAGCGCGCTTTTTGGGCAAGAGCATAGAACTTGCCGTGTCCGAAGAGATGCTGGGCAGGGTTTTTGACGGAATGGGACGCCCGCGTGACGGCGGCGCACCCATAATCCCCGAAAAGAAAATGGACATCAACGGCCAGCCCATAAACCCTGTTTCGCGCGACTATCCCAATGAATTCATTCAGACGGGCATTAGCGCGATTGACGGACTTAATACTCTCGTCCGCGGTCAAAAACTGCCCGTTTTCTCAATGTCGGGACTTCCGCACGCGGAACTAGCGGCACAAATTGCAAGGCAAGCGAAAGTTTTAAACTCCGACAGCAAATTCGCAGTTGTGTTCGCCGCAGTCGGCATCACTTTTGAAGAAGCGGATTTTTTCATATCCGATTTCAGAAAAACGGGCGCAATCGAGCGAGCGGTTATGTTTGTGAACCTCGCAAACGACCCCGCCGTCGAGCGTATATCCACTCCGCGTATGGCTCTTACCGCCGCGGAATACCTTGCGTATGAAAAAGATATGCACGTCCTTGTCATCACCACCGACATCACAAACTACGCCGAAGCGCTTCGCGAAGTTTCCGCCGCAAGAAAGGAAGTCCCCGGCAGACGCGGCTATCCCGGCTATCTTTACACCGACCTTGCCTCTATGTACGAGCGTGCAGGCAGAATCATAGGAAAGAAGGGTTCAATCACCCAAATTCCTATTCTGACGATGCCTGAAGACGACAAAACGCACCCCATTCCCGACCTTACGGGTTATATCACAGAAGGGCAGATTATTCTTTCCCGTGAACTTTACAAAAAAGGCCTCACACCTCCTATTGACGTGTTGCCGTCGCTTAGCCGTTTAAAAGACAAGGGCATAGGCAAAGGCAAGACAAGGGAAGACCACGCCGACACGATGAACCAGTTGTTCAGCGCATACGCGCAAGGCAAAGAAGCCAAGGAACTAAGTTCCATTTTAGGCGAAGCCGCGCTTACCGAAGTGGATAAAAAGTTTGCCAGATTCGCAGAAGAGTTCGAAAAACTTTACGTATCGCAGGGATTTAACACAAACCGCGACATAGAAGAAACGCTCAATTTGGGCTGGAAATTGCTGTCTTTGTTGCCGCGCGCAGAGTTGAAGCGTATTCGTGACGCTTATCTGGACAAGTACTTGCCAAAAAAGGCGTAACGCGGAGTGTAGTTTATGGCAAAACTCAATGTTAACCCGACAAGAATGGAATTAAGACGGCTCAAAACCCGCCTTAAAACCGCTAGCCGCGGGCACAAACTGTTGAAGGATAAGTCGGACGAAATGATCCGTCAATTTATGGTGCTTATCCGCCAAGACAAAACCCTCAGAGAAGAAGTCGAAGGGGAACTTACCACTGCACTAAAGTCGTTTATGCTTGCGCGCGCAGTGAGCAGCGACGCCATCATCGAAGAAGCAATCGCCCTACCGGGAGTAAAAGTCAATCTTAAAACAGGAAAATACAGCCTTATGGGTATCAACGTTCCCGTGTTTGAAATTGAGGAAAGCGAAGGAGAGCTTTACCCCTATTCATTTGCCTCCGTCACGTCCGAACTTGACAGTTCCATAGCGACGCTTTCCACTTTGCTCACAAAAATGCTCAAACTAGCAGAGGTTGAAAAAGCCTGCAATATGCTTGCCGACGAAATCGAAAAAAACCGTCGTCGCGTCAACGCGCTTGAATACGTCATGATTCCTCAATTGCAGGAAACCATCAAATATATAACAATGAAATTGGATGAGAATGAACGCTCCGCTACCGTACGTTTGATGAAGGTCAAATCCATGATAGAACAAAACCAAAACAGCGCTATTTAGCGAATAACTTTGTCAAGCCCTCGCTCGCAACCCTCACGTACGAAAAGTACGCTTCGGTCTGCTCCACGAGGGCTTTTCGCGTTCTTCATCTAAATATCGCTGTTTTTACTTCTCGTCCTTATTACTATGTAACTAAAAGTACAAATAACTTAGTCAGCTCCTCCACCCTCAGCAGTCACATACGACTATGTATGCTCCTGTCCGTTTTTGGGGTGCCTTTCTTGTTCTTCATCTAAATATCGCTGTTTTGCACGTTCTTTTAATATTTTGTGTTGTAATTAAATGCTTATGTGGTCTAGCGCCTAACTACGGCAAGCCCTCGCTCGCAACCCTCACGTACGAAAAGTACGCTTCGGTCTGCTCCGCGGGGGCTTTTCGCGTTCTTCATCTAAATATCGCTGTTTTGCAGGGCGTCACTCAGATTGAAGTATTGCGCTTTGGTTTTAATTTCACGTAATCAAGGCGAGGGAGAGTCAGCACTCAGTTATTACGAAGTTACGAACAGTCGCCGCAGGGCGGCGACCGAATCGAGTGCCGAGTGCCAGACAAAAGT
>CAYJCS010000068.1:0-6192 GCA_964368715.1 uncultured Bacteroidaceae bacterium
TAAACGCCTTCGGAGGCACGATTTGAGAATAATATCCGGAAAATACCGCGGCAGAAAATTGTTTTCGCCCTCATCCGACGAAGTTCGGCCGACCACCGACAGAATAAAAGAAACGGTTTTCAACGTACTGCAATTCAAGGTGAACGGCGCAAAGTGTTTGGATTTGTTTTCGGGAAGCGGTGCGCTTGGCATAGAGTGCATATCGCGCGGAGCAAAAGAGGTCGTATTTTCTGACAAAAACAGCGACAGTCTGGCACTCACCAAAAAAAACCTAAAAGGCATCGAAGGCGATTACCGCATAATGGCGGGCGATTTTGTTTCGGTTCTGAATTCGCTTTCATGCAATCATGAAAAATTCGATTTAATATTTCTTGATCCACCCTACCAAACAAAATTAGGCGAAATCGCGATTGAAATTATCTCTAAAAAAGATTTGCTGAATTGTGACGGCATTGTCTACTTTGAGCACGAGTCAAAAAAGGATTTCACTCCGCCAAAAAATATGAAAACACGAACGAAAAAAATGGGATATACAACGGGCGAATTTGTGTCAAACAAAACCGTGGCCATGGTTACGGGCAGTTTTGACCCTATAACAAAGGGGCATGAAGCCGTGATTGACCGCACGATAGAACTTTTTGACGAAGTTGTGGTTGCGTGCCTTGTAAACCCGGTTAAGCAATACGCTTTTACTCCCGAAGAGAGGCTTGCTCTTGTCGAAGCCACAATCCGAAACAAAAAGGGCGTGAGGGCGGTTTTTAGCCGTTCCAGTGCGGTAGAATGCGCAAAAGAGGAAAATGCGTCGGTATTTGTGAGAGGTTTAAGAAGCGAAAAAGATTTGCCGTACGAAGAAGAAATGAAAGCATATAACTTACAATATGGCATTGATACGGTTTTTGTTGAAAGCGGAGAATTTTGCGACGTATCTTCAACGCGCGCAAAAGAAGAAATAAAAAATGGGGACTTCCGTTCCGTGCCAAATGACGCTATAATGAAACTGCAAGAAATTTTAGGAAGCAAATTGTAAGAACAATTTTGTGCGCGCTGTATTTAAAAAGGCAAAACGTACAAAAAACAAACTGCACTCAATCAAAAGAAAATTTGAAATTTATTACGTCATAGATAAAACATTTAAGAGGGGTAATATGGAATCTATCGAAATGTTATTAAACGAAATCGAAGGCGAAATTTTGAGAGCCAAAAAAGCGGCTTTCAGTTCAACCGACATCATCGTCAACAAACAGGCGTTGCTTTCGCTCATAACGCGCTTCAGAGCGGCATTTCCTCTGTCAATCAAGGAAGCCGAACAGATAAAAAAAGAGCGTGACGAAATCCTATCCAAGGCTGAAGCATATGCAAACGACACAATGGACAAAGCCGAAGTGAGGGCGCGTCAATTGATTTCCGAAACCGAAGTTTTGCGCCAGGCAACCGCCGACGCCGAGTCAATGCGAGGAGAAGCCGAAGAAAATTACCGCAAAATGGACTATGAAGCGCGCGCGCTTGCATTCTCTATTTTGGACGGAGCCGAAAAGATAATAAAAGAGAGCCTAAACACCATAGGCGACAGAAAACGCAAACTTATCGAAAACTAAAATACCGCTTTAGAATGCCGTAAAAAACGCATTTTAGGCGCATTTGCATTTCCAAAACAATAGCAAATTTGATAATCGCCAAAATAATGGCACAGAAAGATGATGGAGAAATATCTTGGGAAAATATAGCAAATTTATTGATGAAAAACGCCGCGCCGTGCCGACGCCTAAAAGTATGGTGGACGAAAACGGCAGATGCGCATTTGGAACTTTCGACAAAGAATTTGAGTCGATGGAACTACTTAAACTCAAAAAGCCGACAAAAGCACCCGACTTTTTGAAGAGACTCAAACTCACGCTTTGGCAAGCCACCGAAGTTCACCTCAAAAACGGCGTGCTTCTTGCGGTTGTGTGCGATATGGGCATATTCGGCAAAACGATGAACGTGTTCTATGACAAGCGCACCAAAAAAGTGTACTGCTGGGATACGAACCTAAAGAGCAAAGACACCGTCATCGCGCCAAACCTTATAAACGGAGCCGTTGCTGAAGCGCGTACTCCCGTCAGCTTTGTCAAATACGTGAACAATTTCCAAGACGGCAAATGCTCACTAAGCGGCAAACACGACGGGAAGTGCCTTATAACCGCAGGCAGAAAGGATAAGACAGCCGTCGAAAGCATAAAAGAAAACTACGGCACTGCGTCAATCGAATATTCATTTGAACTTGAAAGATTGTCAAAGTCCTGCGTTGTGTCTATTCCTTTCCCGTACAGCGACAACAGACCGCTATACAGCCAAAAGGATTTCTTTAAGGTTACGGGCAGACTTGTTATAAACGGCGAAGAGATGCTGACCGACGACGAAAGTGTCGCAGTCGTGGACGACCACAGAGGATATTATCCTCGCAAAGCGCACTACGACTGGGTTACCACCATGGGCAAGTGCGAAGTTGACGGCGAAAAGAAATGGCTGGCGTTTAACTTAACCAGAAATCAGTCTATCGATCAGGAAAAATACAACGAAAACCTCATTTTCTTTGAAGGCAAAACGAGTATTTTGCCTCCGGTCAAATTTGAAAGAAGCATAGAATCCGCAGATTTCAAAGATTATTCGGAATGGACAATCCGTGACGAACACGATATGGTAAACCTAAAATTCAAGGTGTACGGCATCAATCCTATGATTATGCACGCGGTTGTTGTCAACATTGATTATTATATCACGTTCGGTGTGCTTGAAGGATATCTGCGAGACGAGGACGGCAAAAAATACGTTCTCGACGGCATGCTGGGAATGGGTGAGGATAAAACTCTGCTACTGTAACCATTTTGCCCCGCTTTTGCGGGGCATTTTATATATCGCTGACAAAAGAGGTAAAATGCGCGATGCACATATTTAAAGGCAACATAATCACCGTTGACCGTAACAACACTGTAGCAAAATATCTTATTTTAGAAGAGGGCAAAATCGCTTACGTTGGGAACGAATTGCCGGATAACTATCAAGGAAACGAGATAACCGATATAAAAGACGGTGCGATAATGCCGATGTTTGCCGACTGCCACGGACATTTTGCGTCGTATGCGATTTTGGCTACGACAGTAAAACTGGACAAGGCAACTACCATAAAAGAAATTCTTGACATAATCGCAGACGCAGACAAAAATATCGAACCGGGCAAAACCATACTTTGTTTCGGGGCGTCGCCAAGAGTTGAAGAGGGTAGATTTGTCACAGGAGCGGAAGTTGACTCCGTCATCAGAGAAAACAGAAAAGTTGTGGTAATTTGCAGCGACGGCCACACCGCAGTTTTGACAAAGGCGGCTTTGAAAGTTTTGCCGAAAGACGTCTCGCAAACGCCCGGATACGACGGCGAAAGCGGAATTTTGGGCAACGAAGCCTTTTATAAAGTTGTTGATAACATGCTGAAACTTGTCAATATTATGGACGGGTTGCAATCCTTTCAGGGCGCAATAGACGAATACATAAAAGCAGGTTTCGGACTTATCGCCGTCGAGGGCGGCATCGGTATGCCTTTGGACCTCGACGTCGATTTGGTGAAATGGATTTACCGCGGACAGCAAAGCGATATTCAAATGCGGTTTTTCATTCAAAGTTATGAGCCGAAAAAAGCCATAAAACGCGGCATACAGAGGCTGGGCGGCTGCTTTAAGTGTGCGCTTGACGGCAGTTTTACATCCGCCGACGCCGCTTTGCTTGAACCGTATGATGGCAGCGACAACAAAGGACATCTGTATTATACGGACGAAGAAGTGTATCAAAACATTTTGCGCGTTCACAAAGCGGGACTTGCCGTCCAGATGCACGCTATTGGCGATGCGGCGGTTTTGCAGGCGGCTAGAGCCTATAAGCGCGTTTTGGACGAATATCCCAAGGTTGACCACCGTCACGGCATAATTCATTGCAACCTTGTGCCGAAAGAGGCGATGGATATAATTGAAAAATACCACCTTACGGTCATCGAACAACCCGGATTTTTGGAACTTATCCCGCTAAATTACGATTTAATGGTTGGCAGACTCGGCGAAAAACGCGGCAGACTCGCTATGCCTTTTGATGAATATATGCAACGCGGAATCACCGTCTGCGCGAGTTCCGATTGTCCGGTTTCGTTCCCAAACGGCATAAATTGGCTGCATTGGCTTGTCAACAATCTAAACGAGCCGCATCGTATTTCCCTTACGGATGCAATACGCGTCTGCACCATAAACGGCTATTACAACACTTTTGACGACAATGAAAGAGGCAGCCTCGAAAAGGGCAAAGTTGCGGACTTCATAG
The DNA here is from genome assembly GCA_964368715.1 of uncultured Bacteroidaceae bacterium. Taxonomy (GTDB): domain Bacteria; phylum Bacillota; class Clostridia; order Christensenellales; family CAG-917; genus RGIG4097. The sequence continues at coordinate 4,339 of CAYJCS010000068.1, forward strand.
TGTTGAACAAGAGCCCCTATGACGTGCCGCAAGATAATATCGGCTCCGACATAAAGGTGCTTGAAACCTATCTAGGCGGCAAAAAGTGGTCGGCGGACGGCAAAAACATCATAGGCACAATTATAAAAGGTATGCTCAAAAAGAACGGCAAAAAGCTTTAAACAGTAACACATATAAAGCGGCAGTCAAACGGACTGCCGCTTTTTTATAAATTTTATTGGTGTTTGTATTTACCTTTAGAATATGTTTCTTTTACAAAAGAATTTGTTTTTAAGATATTTATTGCCCGACGGCTTGTCAAGCGAATATAGCACTAAAAATGTAGCCTACTCCGACCATAAGTACGTTGCTGAAACTGTGCATAAGCATTGGGTACAAAATGCTTTTGGTCCTTTGATATACGATGCCTTGGATTGTGCCAAGCACGAACGCATAACCCAATTGAAAATAGTCTGCTTGTATGTTAAAGGGCACCAACGACCAACTTACGTGCCCAAAGGCAAACAACAGCGAGGCAAGCATTACTTCCAGAGTAAAACCGCCTTTGATAAGTCTGATGCTCTTGCCGAAAGCAAGTTCTAAAATTATAATCGGAAGCGCTCTATACAAAATTTCTTCCGCTGGTCCGCTCAAAAGCAACTGGAACCCCAAAGTGCCGATTACGTTTCTTGCGTCTAGCGGGAAAGCATAGGTGGACGGTTGATTGTTCAAAACGTTAAATGCTTGCAGTCCGACCGCCAGAACTAAAAATACTGCTGCATAAATAAGCACAGCCTCTAGGCCTTTTTTTGTGTTTCCAAGCTGAAAATAGAAATTGTGATGCAGAATTTTGCACAGCACCAAAATAAGCAGCAAACCAAGCAGCCCCATGACTGTGTGGTGAACGGTAAGACCCATAAACGTGTCGAAGGGATCAATCTGCTGATAGGGGATGAGGTTCGAAATATAAGTTCCTGCTTTCCCAAACAAAATTTGCATAACCAGCAGCAAAACAAAAGTAAGTATGCCCAGAAATGCCCTTTTAACCGCCTTATTCTTGGTGTCTGTATCAACCTCTTCCGCTTGATTTTCACTAACTGAACACGGAGACTCTTCGCTCAGCCCTTCAGGCGAACAGCCTTCTTCCAAGGATGCGCAAGCGTCACAAGTAATGCATGACTCGCTAGTCCCGATGTTGATGTTTTCTTGTTCGTTTTGATCTTTTATCATAGATACCTCCGACCCTTAAAAAATATTATTTTATTCGCTAATTTTAATACGTTTTTATTGAATTGATTTTTAAAACGATTTTTTTAAACGGTATTGTAATTTTTTAGGAAATTGAGAGGTTATTCAGCCGCGTTAAAAGGTGCAATACCGTCTAATAAAGCGGCTATTGCTTTTTTAAAACGCTGTATAAATAATTCCATTTAACGAAATACTTTTTCATATTTTTTGGTGATTATAGAAATGGACAAAATCAAGTTTACATCAAAAAGATGTTTTATTGCTACACGATAACGCGTATCATAATTTTTTTGGTTTGTCAATAGTTTCTAAAAATTTTGGTACTATGTTTGTAGCATTATCAGTGGGAGTGTGCGTTCAAGTCCCTGTCCGATAGGCTCTTTGACAACTAAAAAAATAATACGAACCCGTATTTTGTCGGCAATTAGGGATAATGAACAAAAAAAATACAAAGCCGTATTTAGTTTGATAAATAAAAAAATACGAACCGAAGCGCGGGACGGGACTTGCTCCGCTTGACCTATGCTGACAAGCACGCACGGCACAGGGTGACACAAATTTTGCACAATTGTAGGGTAGGTCTGCGCTATCACGCCGGCCGCTAAAAAAGGCAGGTGACTGCCTTTT
>CAYJCS010000068.1:6292-8097 GCA_964368715.1 uncultured Bacteroidaceae bacterium
TTGGTGCGCGGGACGGGACTTGAACCCACATGAGCGCAATGCTCACTAGAACCTGAATCTAGCGCGTCTGCCAATTTCGCCACCCACGCAGGACAGCGTTTGTATTTTATATCATAGGCTGTGAAGTGTCAAACATTTTCCGTGATTTGGGCAAATTCAACTATGTTAAGAGGATTTTTCATATACACGGTATCTTTGGACTTTTTGAAAGTGCTTTTTTTGCGCCCGGATTTTATCTATATATATTATAAGTTAAAAATAGTCAAAACGTTTGACAGTAATCTAATGTTACTAGAAATCGGTGCAACTGTCAATTGAGACAACCGCTTCTTATACTTGGCATTCAATATCGTTTTTTACAAAATCTTAACAATTAAACGACAAATTAAACGGAATCTTTATTTTTCCTAAAGTAATCTAATGGTGAATATGAAAAAGTACGTAAAAAAACTGAAAATTAGGAAAAAAATTTCGACTTTTCAAATCATACTACTCGGATTTGCATCGGTAATTATATTTGGTGCATTGCTTTTAATGTTACCTATATCTTCTTCATCGCGGGAAATAACTCCGTTTTTGGATTCACTGTTTACGGCGACTTCCGCCGTTTGCGTAACAGGATTGGTGGTGTTTGATACCGCAACGCATTGGTCGTTGTTTGGCCAGATAATTATATTGCTGATGATTCAAATCGGAGGAATGGGATTTGTTACGGTTGCGGCGGCATTTGCGCTTGTTTCCGGCAGAAAAATTGGACTTTTTGAAAGAGACGCTTTAAAAGAAGCCTTTTCTGCGCCCAATGTCGGAGGAATTGTCAAATTAACGGGGTTTATTGTAAGTGTTGTCTTTGTTATAGAATTCATCGGCGCGATAATTATGATGCCTGTGTTTTGCCGTGATTTCGGCGCAAACGGAGTATGGATGGCAATCTTCCATTCTGTTTCGGCGTTTTGTAATGCAGGCTTTGACATCATGGGCAATAACACAGGCGAGTTTTCCTCTTTAACGTCTTATTCGGCGCAACCTGTGATAAATCTAACAGTAATGTATTTGGTTGTTTTCGGCGGAATAGGATTTATGGTGTGGGACGATGCGCGTGCACATAAATTTAGTTTAAGAAAATATAAAACACAAAGCAAAGTAGTTTTGATACTTTCAGGTTTGCTGATAATAATTCCCGCTGTTTATTTTTTCTTTGCTGAGTTTTCAAATTTGCCTTTCGGCGAAAGATTATTTGCATCACTTTTTCAATCTGTAACGCCACGCACAGCGGGCTTTAATACGGCAAATCTTACGTTAATGAAGGAAAGCAGCCTTGCGATTATTATATGTCTAATGCTAATCGGTGGTTCACCCGGTTCGACAGCCGGAGGTATAAAAACGACAACTGTCGCCGTTTTGATTGCCGCCGTTATATCTGTATTCAGAAAAAAGAATGATGTGGATTTGATGAAGAGACGAATAGAAGAAAAAACTGTTAAAAATGCGCTGACAATCGCACTGATGTACATAGTACTTTTTTTGTTGAGCGGCATAGTTATCAGCGCAGTTGAAAATTTACCGTTATTTAGTTGTTTGTTTGAAACAGCATCCGCAATCGGCACGGTGGGGTTGACGCTTGGAATAACTCCTTCTCTTGGCATCGCGTCCAAATTGATTTTGATTGGATTGATGTTTTTCGGACGTGTGGGAGGTTTAACCTTGATATACGCCGCCATCGGCGGATCAAAAGCGCAAGTTTCAAAATATCCAATAGACAAAATTACCGTTGGATGAAGGAGATTATATGAAAAAAAAGTCTATAT
>CAYJCS010000069.1:0-8087 GCA_964368715.1 uncultured Bacteroidaceae bacterium
CAGCGCAACGAAGTCTTTGGTGATTATTAGGTTCGGATTATGTGCCTTTGGTGGAGGTGCGGGGAATTGAACCCCGGTCCGAATTGCTTTTGTAAACACTTTCTACATACTTAGTTCACGTTTAAATTCTCTTGCCGCGGCACGTGGACGAGCCGCGGATTGAATAGCCCGAAATGACAACCGCCCGACCGGGCATTTAGGCGGCGTTGTCTGTTTTTATGACGCTGCTTGCCGAGGGAACAGAAAACCCCGGGGCAACGCGCTGACTTATATTATGCAGCGAGGGCGAAATCCATAGAGGATTTCTCGGTTTTTTGGTTCGCGTTTAATTTTTGCGTTTTCCGTTGATGTCGCAGACGAGCCTGCGGTATGCTTATGTCGACTCCGACAAGCCGTCGAAACCGGTACACCCCCGATCGGCAGCGAAACCGTTTACACCGCCGGACGTAATATTATTATATCATATACTATTCTAAACGCAAGCAATTTGAACATTGTGTGCTCGCGGTTAAGGATTGATTTCTTATGTTTAATTGTATCAAAAAAGCGTAAGTTCAAACTTTACGTTGTTTTCGCCCAGAATGACACGCCCTGTGTCCCCCTCAAAAGAGATTAAAAAGATATCGTCTTGAACCTTAAAAGCACGCGTGCGCGCTCGTGCGGAGCCCCCCCCATATGAAAAGGGTAACAGAAAAAAGAAACGCATGTTTCCATGCGTTTCTGCCAAATTAACCGGTAAATCTGCTTATTTGATTATTGTAGATTGTTTCTGATTCTCATCATCTTGGAGAAGTATTGTATCTCTCCAATCAGGAACAAAAGACCGGCTACAATGAACATCGTTATGCCGATTGCATAGCCTACTGTACCCGGCACGAGGAAGAAAAATCCCAGCCCGACGGACAGAGCGACTACGGCCACAAGCACGAAAAGTATCATTGCGTTGATGTTGGTTAGTTCTGCAACTTTTTTCACCATACTATTGTCGTTGTATTCCATACCGCACCTCCTTTCTTGAGTTTGGTGATTGTAGTATGCGCACCGCGAAAAAAAATATGCATATCGAAAAGGGCAAGCAAGAATATAAGAACTAACTTCGGATATTTGTTTACAAGGATTTGTGCTTATGATAAAATATACATTCGTGAGCGGCGGATTTTATCCGCATGAGGCAGTTTTGCGGCTCGACTCACCTAAATGCGATATTAATTTTTTATGGAGGAAATCCAATGTCTAATACTCTGGGAACAATATCGAGAGGTATCAAAGCACCCATCATCAAAAAAGGCGACGACCTGGTGTCGATCGTGACAGACAGTCTCTTTGCCGCGGCATCCGACCCCGAAACGGGTTTCAAAATTCAAGACCGCGACGTCCTCGCCGTAACCGAAGCAGTTGTTGGGAGAAGTCAGGGAAACTATGCCACCGTCGATGATATCGCAAAAGACGTCCGCAAAAAAACGGGCGGCGGAACAGTGGGACTTATCTTCCCCATTTTGTCTCGCAACCGTTTTTCTCTTTTGCTCAAAGGCATATCAAAGGGAGTTGGCAAACTCATCATAATGCTGTCATATCCCAGCGACGAAGTCGGCAACCACCTTATGAGCCTGGATTTGCTGGATGAAAAGGGCGTCAATCCGTACAGCGACGTGTTCACCGAAAAACAGGTTTACGAAACATTCGGCGAAATCAAGCACCCTTTTACGGGCATCGACTACGTGCAACTTTACAAGCAGATAGCAGGAGAAGGCGCGGAAATTATCCTTGCCAACCGCCCGACGGAAATCCTGAATTACACCGACGTTGTAATCAACGCAGACATTCACAGCCGCTTTCGCACCAAAAAATTGCTGCTTGAGGCCGGAGCGAAAACCGTACTCAGTTTGCACGACATAATGAACGCTTCCGTTGACGGCAGCGGATTCAACCCCGACTACGGCATACTCGGTTCAAATCTCGCCACCGATAACAGCGTCAAACTCTTCCCGCGCGATTGCCAACCTTTTGTGGAAGCGATTCAAAAGAAAATATTTGATAAAACCGGCAAAATGGTTGAAGTCATGGTCTACGGCGACGGCGCATTCAAAGACCCCGTCGGCAAAATTTGGGAACTGGCGGACCCTGTGGTTTCACCCGGATTTACGTCGGGACTTATCGGCACTCCCAACGAACTGAAGTTGAAATATCTTGCAGATAACGCCATAGGCAATCTTAGCGGCGACGAGGCGAAAAAAGCCATAAAAGATATGATAAAAGCCAAGCCGTCCGATTTGTTTGCATCGCAAGCCTCTCAAGGCACAACTCCTAGGCGTCTGACCGACTTGCTCGGTTCACTGTGCGATCTAACAAGCGGCAGCGGAGACAAAGGCACGCCGATTATCTACATTCAAAACTACTTCACAAACTACGCGTCGGATTAAGGCAAATGCATGTCAAAAATGCCACATTGGTTCTTCATACGTAACTTTCGGAAAACAAAAAAATACGGACTTAACTCGTTGACATCCGAAAATAGCAGTTTGAATGAGAAAGAAACAAAATGATAAATAGATTACGGCTCACTCTCGTGTGAGCCGTTTTCATAGCTTCGTACTGAATTAGTCTGCTATTGCATTTGACATCTTTTACGAGTATAATTTTTCAGGTAGGAGGAGTACATATGAGTGAAATTGCTGTTTTAGGCCTAGGGCAAGGCGGCGCGGTTGCCGCCATTAAACTTTTGAAAGCAGGACATTCCGTCACCGTTTTCGAAAAAGGAAAGAAGGGCGAAGTGAGTTATCTGTGGTATGACGACATTCGCTACGATATTTTTGACTATTGCGGAATAAGATTACCGGACAGAAAACATTACACACAAAAAAGCAAGTGGCTCTTCGTTTCGCCGGACCAAAAAAATTCACTTGCCGTTCCCCCTCTAAAACCTATGGAAGAAATCTCCGTTTCAAGGCGCGGGCTGTCGCTTCATTTGGCGTCGCTCATTGAAGAAGCGGGCGGCAAAATTTTGTACAACTCTTATGTGAAGCGGCTTGTCGTAAACGATGATAGAGTTGTCGGCATAGAATGCGACGGCAAGGAACAATTGTTTGATTTGGCTATCGATGCCAGCGGACTAAATTCACCCTTCAGAGGGCAGGTGCCAAAAAAATTCGGAGTTCAGGCAAAACCCGGAAAAAACGACATTATGCGCGGCTATCGCGCTTTTTACAAGCGAGCCGAAGGCAGCGCAACGCCGAACCCCGAAAGTACCTTATACATAAAGCACTTGGACGGTGTGGGTATAAGTTGGTGCAATCTTAACGACAGGGGAGAGGTTGACGTTTTAATCGGGCGCATCGGAGGACTCTCCGACGCCGAGCGCGACGCTGCGTTCAATGATTTGAAACAAAGAAACGCTATATTGTCAAACGAAGTTTTGATTGAAGGCTCTTGTGTCGATATAGGTGTAAGATGTCCGCTTGGCTCAATGGTTGCGAACGGTTACGTCGCGGTGGGCGACAGCGCGTTTATGACAATGCCGATTATGGGCAGCGGCATCGAAAGTTCTATGAAAGCAGGACTTTGGCTTGCTGAATGGATTGATAAAAACAAAATCGCCGACTTTACGGCCTCTGCTCTATGGGGCTATCAGACGAAATTTTTTGCCGAACTGGGTGCGGATTATATCTTCGTGGACGTATTTAAACGCTGGGCGCTAAACGTCGAACCATCCAAAATCAACTGGCTGTTCGGTTGCGGCGCAGTCACCAACGACGATATGGCGCTTTTAAGTACAGACAGCGAAAATCCTCCCAAAATCGGCATAGGTTCAATTCTCAAAAAATCGTTTATCATCCTAGGCAAGCCGTCCATCGTTTGTCCAGCGATTAAATGGCTGTTAAAGGCTTTATCGGCAAAAAAAATTGCGTCGGCAATTCCCAAAAAATACAATGCAAAATGCGTGGCAAAGTGGCTTGCGCGTTATAACGGAGTGCTGATAAAATTGGAAAAGGAGGCATAACTTGCCTGCCAAAAACCAAACGTTCAAAATAGCAAGAGTCGGACTTCACCGTTTTGAGGAGCCTTGTATCTCGGGCGACAGGGGAAGCGGAACAATCTTTTTCAGCGGTTGTAATATGCGCTGTCTGTTCTGCCAGAACTATGAAATTTCCCACACGGGGAAAGGTGTTGAGATAACTCCTGACGAACTTGTAAAGTGTATGGAATATTTGGTGGGGATTGGAGCGGAAAACATAAATCTTGTCACTCCGCCCGCTGACATAAATTTGCTTGCAAAGGCACTTAAAAAAGCAAAAGAAACGATTAATGTTCCGATTGTGTGGAACAGCAACGGATATGAGACGGTTGCGAATCTAAAAAAACTTGAAGGTCTGGTTGACGTGTGGCTGCCTGATTTTAAGTACAGCGACGATAATATGGCTGTGGATTATTCAAACGCAACTAATTACTTTGAAGTGGCGACAAAAGCCGTAAAAGAGATGCGCCGTCAACAACCGACAGACGTTTTTGACGATAGAGAGATGATTTTAAAAGGTGTTATCGTTCGTCATTTGGTTTTGCCGCGCGGTCTTAAAAACACTAGGGAAGTACTTAACAGAATTGCCGAAATTGACAATACAATGTACGTCAGCCTTATGGGGCAGTATTTCCCAACGCCCGCGGTGGCGACACATCCTATTTTAAATCGCCGACTAAATCAAATTGAATACGACAGTGCGATAGATTTTTTTTATAAGGCGGGGCTGACAAACGGGTTTTCGCAGGATTTGGACAGCGCGATAGAGGATTATGTGCCCTCATTTGATTTAAACGAGTTGTATAAAATTTTGGGCAGATAGAAAAAAAACCACAAAATATTGTGTTTTTTGCAAAAAAGTCCTTGTCAAAGTTTGTCTTGTGTGATATTCTTTTTCTAGTTTGAGCGTAGGCGCGTCAGCGTGTGCGCGAATATAAGGAGAGAGGACCATGTTCGTAATGCACGATACTCTAAAAGGCATTCGCACTCAAAGGGCATATGTGACGCCCGTCCTCATCTTTTCAAAAATAGATAAATGAAAGTGTTCCTTTTTTGGGGACACTTTTTTTATAGAGCAAAACAAAAAAGACAAAATAAATAAATGGAGAGTATTTATTATGAAAATGATCTATGATGTCGAAGACAAACCCAAGTTTGGGAAATTGCTCATCTTCGCGTTGCAACAAGTGCTTGCCATCATGGCGGCAACCATTTTGGTGCCAAAAATCATCGGCTTGCCGATGCAAATTCCAGCCGCTCTTTTGGGCGCAGGTGTTGGCACGATAGTTTATCTGCTGTTCACAAAATTCAAGAGTCCCGTCTTCCTCGGCAGCTCGTTTGCTTTCCTAGGATCTTTGGGCACAGCGGTCGCGTTCGGTTATCTTGGTATAATCGTCGGCGCGATTTTTGCCGGTCTTGTCTATGTGGTAATTGCCATAGTCATCCACTTCGCGGGCACAAAATGGGTTTCCAAACTTATGCCTCCCATCATCATTGGACCTACGGTTGCCCTTATCGGACTTACTCTTGCCGGCAGCGCAATGGGACAGATGGTATCTGCAGACAGCGACCCAGTGAATGGTGGTTACAACCTTATCGGTCTTCTTTGCGGACTTATCACATTCCTCACGGTCGTGATTTGCTCCACACAGAAAAAATACAAATTTATGAAACTGATACCATTCATTATCGGTATCGCAGTAGGCTATGCCGCGGCGGCCTTCTTCTCTATCTTCGGATACGCTTTTGACATATCTTATCTCAAAGTTATCAATTTTACCCCTCTCATCACAAATTTCGTAAATACAGACGGAAGCTTTGTCGGTATCACGGCATTCTTGAACTATCCCGATTTTGCGCTTATCGAAGCAATCAAAGAGCTTGTCAACGGCGGCGTGGGAGAGAACATACTTGCGGCCAACGAAAACGCCGTTATGCTTACCGGAGCAGGCGTCGCAGAAGTCGCCATTGCTTTTCTTCCCGTTGCATTTGTCGTGTTTGCAGAGCATATCGCAGACCACAAAAACCTCAGTTCCATTATCGAACGTGACCTTGTTGAAGGCGAACCGGGTCTTGAAAAGACACTGCTTGGAGACGGCGTAGGCTCCATGGTTGGCACTATCTTCGGTATTTGCCCCAACACCACTTACGGTGAGTCTGTGGGTTGCGTGGCAATCACCAGAAATGCGTCTGTTCGTACCATATTTGTTGCAGCTTGCATGTGCATAGTCCTATCTTTTGTAACACCTGTAATGGCATTGCTCCAAACCATTCCCAATTGCGTAATGGGCGGCGTTTGTCTAACCCTGTACGGATTTATAGCCGTCAGCGGTCTTAAAATGTTCAAAGACATCGACCTTGGCGAAAACAAAAATCTGTTTGTAGTATCCGCAATCCTCATCGCAGGTATCGGCGGTCTTGCAATAAAGATTCCTTATGTAATCGCAGGCGACGGCACCGTGGCGAAAACTATTACCGTAACGTCAATCGCAGCCGCACTTATCCTCGGGATTGTCACCTATGCAATTTTGAACAAAGTTGAAAAGAGCAAACTCGGCAAAGGCGGAGATGAAGAAAACAGCAGTTCTCTGCCTGCGGCGGCTGTCGGTTCAGTGGTTGAACCCAACTTAGAAGCACAACCCGAAGCAACCGAGGCAGTCGAAGAATCGGATAAGCCGGAAGTATAATTATAACTCAATTTCAAAAATTAAAGGTTGGGAACCGCTTGAAAAAGCGGTTTCCTACCGTTGCGAGGACAATATGAAACAATATGACAATGTAACAATTTTCGACCATCCGCTTATTCGTCACAAGGTGGCAATTTTGCGTGATGAAAAAACCAGTATGAAAGAATTTAGAGAACTGGTCGAAGAAATCACCACACTTATGGTTTATGAAGCGTTTAAAGACGTTCCCACAAAAAAAGTTATGGTGAAAACACCTCTCGAAGTCACCGAACAGACCATGGTTGCCGACAACGCGGTTGCTATCGTTCCTATTCTTCGCGCAGGGCTTGGAATGGTGAACGGAGTTCACACCCTTTTCCCGACTGCGAGAGTAGGACACATCGGACTTTATCGTGACGAAGAGACACTTGAACCTCACGAGTATTATTGCAAACTGCCCGTGGGCATAGAAAACAGCATTGCAATTTTGCTTGATCCGATGCTTGCAACGGGCGGCAGTGCGGTGGCAGCAATCAACTTCTTAAAGCAACGCGGCTGCAAAGACATCCGCCTTATGAACATCATCGGAGCGCCCGTCGGCATTGAAGCCGTCACCGCCGCGCATCCGGACGTCAAGATTTACGTTTCCACTCTTGACCGACAATTGAACGATGTGGGTTACATCCTTCCCGGCTTGGGAGATGCAGGCGACCGTTTGTTTGGCACAAAGTAATAAAACATCAAAGCGTAAATTACTATCGCGCATTTAAAAAGTACCCGAAGAATCGGGTACTTTTATTAGCCACGAAAAACGCATTTGAAATGATCAACCGTTTTGAAAATCTATTATTCACAAAATAATTTTTGTCATAAAAGCGGTGCGCATTTTCAATCTTTCGCTTGCACAAAATTTTGCCGTTTGATATACTGTTATCTATGATAACAATGCTTACGGTTGTCGAGACGGACAGCACTAACGTGTTTGTCAATCAAGGGGTGGAAAAAGCCCTGTTCGACAGCGTATGCGACGGCGAATTGATACTTTACGTTTGGTCAAACGACAAAGCGATTGTCATAGGTAGAAATCAAGACGCGCAGTCCGAATGCAGAGTCGATTTGCTACAATCCGAAAAGGGCTTGCTTGCCCGCCGCCTATCGGGGGGCGGAGCGGTTTTTCATAATCTCGGCAACGTCAATTATACTTTTATCGCAAAATCTAAGGATTTTAGCGTTGATAAAAACCTCAAAATCGTACTTTGCGCGCTTAAATCGCTTGGCATAGACGCTTCGTTTTCCGGTCGTAACGACATTGAAGTCGACGGCTTTAAAATAGGCGGTAACGCCTATTACAAAAAAGACGGAACGGAATTTCACCATGGCACTATGCTGATTAATTCAACGGCTGAGGA
>CAYJCS010000070.1:0-8086 GCA_964368715.1 uncultured Bacteroidaceae bacterium
GGTTTAAGCGTGGCAACGATTTCTTTGTCCGAAACTTCTTTGTTTGCGATAACGACACTTCCGAATTCCTGCCCGCGGGCAGTCTCGACGATTGCGCCGTCGCCCTCAAAAAACTCCGTATCTTTGGGGTCGAAATAATACACTTTATTGGTGCCGTTGAATTTTATGCCTACTATTATTGCCATTTAAATTTATCCTCCAAAATGCCGAACAAAAGCCAGTCAATCGTGGCAGTCGGATTTACGTTCAGCGATAACTTGCGTCTTGACAGATTGATTCGTTTTATGATTTCAGATATTGCGCGCGGCGAGAAACTCTCCGACAGCGCCTCGATGTCTTCTCCGACTTGTTTTGATGATTCTTTATCTTTTCCCGCCTTTAAAATGAGCATACCTCTTAATATTATCGAGAGAACGTCCAAAAATTTATCGGTGTCGCTATTCAAAACCGACAGCCTGCTGATAGCGAGAATGTCTGTGCTCCGCTTTAGGTCAAAAAGCAGTTTGACGGCCGAGCGGTACAAGTCGACATATTCAGGTGAACGGGCGATTTTTACGGCTTTGCCAAGCATGCCTTCGCTGCATGAGGTTGCAATTTTTGCAATACTTTCTTCGCAACCCAAGTCGAGCAATGCCTTCTTTATTATTTGGTCGTCAAAGACGTCCATATAAACTTTGCGGCAGCGTGATTTTACGGTTTCGAGCATTGCGGATTCGTTTGAAACTCCCAAGAAAAACGATACGCCTTCCGGCGGTTCTTCAAGGGTTTTTAATAGTTTGTTTTGTGCCGCGGCGTTCATCAAATCCGCACGGTAAATAAAAAACAGTCTGGTGCCGGAAAAGGAGCGTATGTCGGCGGCGGCGGTGAGTTCTTTTACCGCGTCAACTTTGATTGATTCGCCTTCGCGGTTGAAGTGAGTGACGTCGGGATTGTTGTCGTGCAAGGCTTTAAAGCATTCCGTGCAATTCAGACATGCTGACTTGGACTCGCAAAAAGCGGCGGCGGCAAGCAGTGAAAAAAATTCTTTCACAATTTCGTCGTCGTCGGACACCACCATATAAGCATGACCCAGTCCCAACCGAAAGTCATTGCTGATAAGGTGAAATGCGCGCGAGCCTTTAAGCGCGTCTTCAAACATCACTTCGCTCACTTAATTACACCCCTTTCGCGAAGCAGCGCGAGAATGGATTCGTGAGTTTCAATTTTATCAAAACTTGGTTTTATCGGTACAATTCTGCCGTTTGAAAGTGCGATTTCGCTTTTATATCCCTCATATACTGCTTCATGGAAATTTGCGTTTTCCTGTTCGATTCGGTCTTCGCCTTTTTGAGAACGCCACGCTTCGTTTGGTGAAAGATCAATAAAGACGGTCAAATCCGGCATGCAGTTACGAACTGCATAGGCGTTGACGGTTTTGACAAAGTCCGCGCCCAAACCGCGTGCGTAGCCTTGGTATGCTACGGAACTGTCAATGTAGCGGTCGCAAATCACAAGTTCGCCTTTTTGCAGTGCGGGTAGTATTTTTTGTTTTATCAGTTGAACGCGTGCCGCGGCGTATAAAAGCGATTCCGTCTCAGGCGTCATTTCTACGTTATTTGGGTCTAATATGACGTCGCGTATCTGCTCCGAAATGGCAGTGCTACCCGGTTCGCGCAAAAATAAAGCGGATTGTTCCGTTCTTGCTAGATAATCTTTAAGATAACGCAGTTGCGTAGATTTTCCCACTCCTTCGCAACCTTCAAATGTAACGAACATTATATTCCTTTTAAAGCGAAGCGGTTTTGCCCGCTTTAATCATTGATTGTTGGGAATTATTGTATCACAAACACTGTGCTTTCACAATCAAATTGACTTATTCTCCCTTTGGCGCCGTGCCCAAGATGTAGTACGGTGCCTTTGTATCCTCAATTCCGTCCAAATAGAAGGAGGAGATATATTTCTTTATTATTGATGTCAAATCGGTGTTTTCGTGGTAATTTGCCGCCGAATGCAGTCCCCACACCTCGGCAATACGCTCGTAAGAGTCGGTTAGCAGATTTGCCTGCACACTGTCCCATCCTATCATCAAATTCTCATTGCAGTTATAAAGTCCCCAGCTGGAATTTCCCGCCGCGTGTTTGTAGGTCCATGTGGTATAGTGCCAGCCTTTGCCGGTGTAGAGTTCCATTACTCCGTCCCAAGCGTCCCAGTCTGTTTGCGTTTGGTCGCCCACGCCGTTTTTATCTAAGTGACTGTCGCCCCAAACGTTGTACTCACCGATAAGCACGGGGTAATTTCTGCTATTTCCAGATGAATCTTTTCTGTCAATGCCGAAGCCAAACGGGCCGGAAACTTTCATAGTATAATACGTTGCGTTTGCCATTCCGGCCGAAGCCCAGTTATAGTGATGATATTGATACAAAACGTTTTCCCAGCCGTATTTATCGAGTGGAGGCAGGTCGCCCGCCTCCCAGCACGATTCCAGGCAAATCATATGAAAATTGTCAACGGCGCGGATTGCATCATACAAAACGTCGAAATAATCCCAAACCGTTTTGTTCGTCACCTGACTTTTGCCTCCGCCGCTGGCGGTTGCAATGCCCGGTTCGTTTATTATATCGTATGCCGCCACCCATTTATTTTCTTTGTAATGTGACGCTATTGCTTCCCAAAGCATTTTGGTTTTATCGCGACAAATTTGGCCTTCTTCGCTGTCAAGGTAAAGCCTGCCTAAATATTCGCTTGTATCGCCCGTGTGGTCTTGTCCCGATTGAGAACCGACTGCTCCGTGCATGTCGAGAATGGCATATAATTCGTATTTTTCGCACATTTCAAGCGCCCAGTCCAGGCGTTCAAAGGCGTTTTCTTTTATTGATAGTTCCGAAAACGGGATTTTGTCGTAGTGATTTGTGTCGGCGTTATACTCCAACACTTCCATAAAATTCATATATGTGAAAGGAATACGGACACAGTTCAGTCCTAAATTTTTGACGTTTTCAAAATCCTTTTCCGTTATCCAACTGCTTTCATAGATGTCAAATAACTCTTCCATTTTATCTTTGCCGAAACGGTTTGAAAGGAGACGCATAAATGAAATTTGGTCGGCGTCGTAACCGTCGGGATTATCCGCGCCGTAGTATATTGAAGGCACCAACCATTCCTCTTGTACAAGCCAGCCGCCGAAGTTTGTGCCTTGAAGGCTGGTTTTGCTGCCGTCACCGTCAAATATAAAGATATCATCTGCATGCAAATATGGATTAGTGATTATTTCATCAACGGGGTCCTCGACTGTGTTATTACAAGCGAAAAAAGACAAACTTACGGCCAAAAGAATAAAAACGGCAAGAACGGAAAAAATGCGGTTTCTCATAATCTACCTCGATAAGATTGTAGGCTAGGCGGGTGGGCTTGTCAACATTGTTTTTGTTGACTTGGATAGTGTTTAGTATTAAGATATATCGTACTTAGTTGTGCGGGAGCGCGTGAAATAAATGGATTTGAAGCAAGTTGAAAGCAAATGGCGCAAAATCTGGGAAGAAACCGGTTTATACAAGTTTCACCCGGAGCGTGTGGACAAAAAATGGTACGTTTTGGAGATGTTTTCCTACCCCTCGGGTGCAAGATTGCACGCCGGGCATTGGTACAATTATGGGCCGTCCGACACTTATGCGCGTTTTAAACGTATGCAAGGATACGAAGTTTTTCAGCCAATGGGCTTTGACGCTTTTGGTCTGCCTGCCGAAAACTATGCGATAAAAACAGGTATTCACCCGCAAGACAGCACCTTAAAAAACATCGCCACGATGGAAGAACAATTGAAAAAAATCGGGGCGACTTACGACTGGGATTATGAGATAAAAACCTGCACTCCCGACTATTACAAATGGACGCAATGGATGTTTTTGCAACTCTATAAACACGGACTTGCCTACCGCAAAGAGGCGCCTGTCAACTGGTGCCCTTCATGCAATACGGTGCTTGCAAACGAGCAAGCTCAGGACGGACTTTGCGAACGTTGCGGAAGTCAAGTCGTCAAGAAAAATCTAACTCAATGGTTTTTGAAAATCACCGATTACGCAGAAGAACTGCTTCAGGACCTCGACAAACTTGATTGGCCGGAAAAGACCAAACTTATGCAGAAAAACTGGATCGGTAAATCCTACGGCGGCGAAATCGAATTTGCTGTCAAGGATTCCGATGTCACTTTCAGAGTGTTCACAACGCGTGCCGACACGCTTTTCGGTGTCACCTACGTTGTTCTTGCACCTGAAAGTCCGCTTGTTGATTTGGTTGTCAAACCCGAAAGGAAGGCGGCGGTAGCAGAATATATAGAAAACAGCGCAAAGATTACGGAAATCGACAGAATGGCGTCCAACAGAGAGAAAACGGGCGTGGAAACGGGCGCGTATGCAATAAATCCCGTCAACGGACGCGAAGTCCCCATTTTGGTTGCCGATTACGTCATAGCAAGTTACGGCACGGGCGCGGTTATGGGCGTTGCGGCGCACGACGACAGAGATTATGTTTTTGCAAAAAAACTCGGATTGCCGATTGAGCGCGTCGTTAAGGGCGCAAATCCCGACGTTAACGATAGCCTGCCTTTTACTGACTACGGCATTATGATAAACAGCGGCGAATTTGACGGAATGAGTTCCGAAGAAGGCAAAATCGCAGTTGTAAAAAAACTTCAAAGCGAAGGGAAGGGCGCACTGAAAACAAATTACAGACTGCGCGACTGGCTTATAAGCCGTCAGCGTTATTGGGGTGCTCCTATCCCAATCATCCACTGCCCGCATTGCGGCGACGTAGCAGTCCCAGATGAGGATTTGCCCGTGACTTTGCCCTATAATGTGGAATTTAAGCCCGACGGGAAATCGCCTCTTGCAAAGAGCGAAGAATTTATAAATTGCATATGTCCTAAATGCGGTGCGCCTGCAAAGCGCGACGCTGACACCTTGGACACTTTTGCTTGTTCAAGTTGGTATTTCTTGCGCTATCCCGATAACAAAAACGCCGAAAAGCCTTTCGATACGGAATGGATAAACAAGATGCTGCCCGTGGATAAATATATCGGCGGAGCGGAGCATGCTTGCATGCACCTTCTTTATGCACGCTTTTTCACAAAAGCCCTGCGCGATATGGGTTATCTCAATTTTGACGAGCCTTTCCTTTCATTGGTGCACCAAGGCATTATTTTAGGACCCGACGGACAAAAAATGAGCAAGTCGCGCGGCAACGTGGTTTCTCCGGACGAGAGCATAGCCAAATACGGCGCCGACGTGTTCCGCGTTTATCTTATGTTCGGTTTCAGTTATATCGAGGGAGGTCCGTGGAACGAAAGCGGACTTGACAGCATCGGCCGTTTCTTTGACAGAGTTGAACGTATCGTGAAAAAGTGCTACGAACTCGACTTTGAAGACAGACCTATGGGCGCGGCGGAAAAGGAACTGAACTTTGTCCGCAACAATTCAATCAAAGAGGTGTCCGAAGATATTGATACGTTCTGTTTCAATACGGCCCTCGCCAGACTTATGGAATACGTCAATGCAATCTACGCCTATGAAAACAGTGTAGAGAAAAAGAGCGTGTTTTATCGCGAATGCGCAAAGGATTTGGTGCTGCTTATAGCACCGTTTGCACCTCACTTTGCAGAGGAATTGTGGGAGATGCTGGGCGAAAAGTATTCCGTTTTCAATCAACCGTTCCCCGTTTTTGATGAAAAAGCATTAGTACGTGACGAAATTGAACTTGCCGTGCAGATTAACTCCAAACTCCGCGCAAAAATCACCGTATCTAAAGACGCCGACAAAGCGCAAATCGAAGCAGCGGCAAAAGCGGCAGTGGCGGCGCAATTGACATCTGATGTTAAGAAAGTGATTATAGTGCCGGGTCGTTTGGTCAATTTTATCGTTTAATAAAAATTGAGGAAAACATTATGTTAGACTTATTGAAAATCAAAAATAATACAGAAGAAGTCACAAAAGCCCTTGCCAAAAAAGGCTATGAGGCCGATTTTTGCGAAGTTATCGCTTGGGATAGCGAGCGCAAGGTTTTGATTGGGGAAATCGAACAGTTAAAAGCACGTCGCAACAAGGTGTCTGCTGATATACCCAAACTGAAAAAAGAGGGAAAGCCCGTTGATGCTATCTTTGAACAGATGAGAAAGATCGGCGACGATATTGCCGCAGGCGACGAAAAAATAAATGCATTAATCGAAAAAATCAACGATTTTCTGTGCAGAATCCCCAATATTCCCGACGACGATTTGCTTCCCGGTGAAAAGGAAAATAACAAGGTCGTCAAAATGTGGGGAGAAGTAACAAAATTCGACTTCACTCCCAAGAATCATTACGACCTTTGCGTTGACCTTGGACTTATCGACTATGAGCGCGGCGTAAAACTCAGCGGCAACGGTTTTTGGATTTACCGCGGAGTGGGCGCAAGACTTGAATGGGCGCTTCTCAATTATTTTGTGGAAGAGCATCTAAACGACGGATACGAATTCATTCTTCCGCCGTATCAACTAAATTACGACTGCGGATACGGCGCGGGGCAGTTCCCCAAGTTCTCCGACGAAGTATATTGGCTGGATTGCGACGAGGACAAAAAGCGCAACCGCTTTATGCTACCCACAGCAGAAACGGCGCTTGTGAATATGTACGCGGGCGAGATTATTCCGGAAGACAAACTGCCTATGAAGTTTTTTGCCTATTCGCCGTGCTTTAGAAAAGAAGCGGGCAGCGCAAGGAGCGAAGAGCGCGGAATGATAAGAGGACATCAGTTCAATAAAATCGAAATGGTGCAATATGCAAAACCGTGCGACAGCGCGAAAGCTTTTGAAGAACTTGTGTCAAAGGCGTGCCGTCTGGTTGAAAAACTGGGATTGCATTTCCGCCTTTCCAAACTTGCCGCAGGCGACTGCTCTGCTTCTATGGCGCGCACTTACGACATCGAGTTGTGGATTCCTTCAATGGGCATCTATAAAGAGTGCAGTTCCGTTTCAAACGCAAACGACTATCAAGCACGACGCAACAACACCCGCTACCGCGACAGTGAAACGGGTAGACCGCAGTTTTTGCACACACTAAACGGCAGTGGACTTGCTACATCTCGCGTGATACCGGCAATCGTCGAGCAGTTCCAAAACGCCGACGGAAGCGTCACAGTGCCCGAGGTTCTGCGCAAGTATTTGGGCGGAATGGAAGTTATACGCCGCGACTAGTCCTAAACCGATGTATTTGTAAAAACTTGAGTTGAAACGGTAAAACCTGCAATAAATGTCAAATTATGTAATAAAAGGACGCTTTCGCGTCCTTTTGCTTTACTTGCTGTTTTTGGTTGGTTCGTTGGTGTAGTTGCGAGTGTTTGATGCACCCTTGCTCTTTGCCGCGGATTTGCTGCCCGCTTTGTTGCTGCAATTCTTGGTTGCTTTGCTGTCGGATTGTTTGTTGTCGTTCATAGTTTCTCCTTTTTATTCGGCATTCGCCGTGTATCGTTAGTATTTACAAGCGCAGCAACATTTATACTCTCCAATTTTATGCAATATTACATTGATTGAAAATTGTCGACTATTGTGGTATTATGTCAATATGGTAGATACGGGCAACAGTTGGAATGATATTTTGGCTGAAGATTTCAAGTCGGAGAATTACAACAATCTCCGACGCTTTTTGGTGGAAGAATATCGCTTACGTACAGTCTATCCTGAAATGCATGACATTTTCAACGCCTTGAAACACACGGACTATAAAAATGTAAAAGTCGTCATTTTAGGTCAAGACCCATATCATAATCCTGGACAGGCTCACGGTATGTGTTTTTCGGTTAAAGCCGGAATGGAAGCACCCCCTTCGCTTGTCAATATCTTCAAAGAAATAAAGACTGAAATGGGCTATCAAAACACAAGTCCCTATCTTCTTCCTTGGGCAGAGCAGGGTGTGCTTCTTTTGAACACGGTGCTCACCGTACGTCACGGAGAAGCAAACAGCCATAAGGGCAAGGGTTGGGAAATACTAACCGACAGCATAATCAAAAAATTGAACGACAGAAAAGAGCCGATAGTCTTTATGCTTTGGGGCGGGAACGCACGCAGCAAAAAGGCGCTTAT
>CAYJCS010000071.1:0-7942 GCA_964368715.1 uncultured Bacteroidaceae bacterium
AACAGCAAAATCAATGTCGTTCACCAATTTTGGCAAAGCAGAATAAGCAACAAGCGCAGTGTTGCTCCAGTTTTTATTCATAATTCCTCCGGATACCTCCCAAACGGGACTTTTTTTGGCTGATTTAAGAATAATGGTGAAAATGTTATAAAGTCAATGCGTTATGCCAATTATTTTAGGCAATAGCTAAACCCAGAATCAGTGCGACCAAAGCGGCGGCAGTCGCTTGGCACAACTTGCAAAGCAAATAGCGTGACGTTTTTATGCCGCAAGGTATCAGATAGGAGCAACTTTGCATGCCTATGCACAAACCGCCCAGCGAAATTACAAACGTGCAAAGTGCTACTGCGTATGGAAGATACGATACGTCTACGGCGCAAACGCAACCGCGTGTCATTTCGATAACGCCCAACAAAAGAGTTTTGATTTCCGCAGGTATGCTGTTTAGCCCGGGTATGAGCAAAACGCAGTCGGCAAGCATATTCGCAAGGACTATATAACCGCCAAGATAGAGCATAGAAAGCGTGGCTTTCGATACGCTTTCCGAAAGAGCGTTTTCCTTGCCGTACAGTTTTGTTGCAACAGGGTTGAAATCAACTGTTTTTTGGGCAGATTTTGTCATTTCTACATCGTTTGACGTCGGCTTAATTTTGTCGATGAAATGTTTATTTTTTGGAAGTTTGAATCCTCTGAAAACTATGCCGCAGATAAAAGTGCCAATTATATGCGACGATAAAACAACCGCACCTACGCGCGCATCGTGGAACAGTGCACTGCCGACCGTGCCGAGCATAAACAAAGGCCCGGACGTTGAACATACAGGCATCGCACGTCTTACGCCGTCTTCGTCTAAATAACCCTCCAAATAGAGACTGTTAAGCGTGGCGGCACCTACGGGATAACCGCAAAGCAGAGAGCAAACAAGCGCAAAGGCGCTTTCCGGAGGCGCATTAAACAAGAACTTGATGGGCTTTTTCAGCACAACCGAGCACACTTCCGCCGCGCCTATTTTTGTCAGAAGAGTGGCACAAAAATAGAAAGGAAACAACGCGGGCAGAACCGTGGTCACGTACAAACTCAGTCCATTCAAAGAGGATTTAAAAAAATAATCGGGCTTTACAATTAAAAAAAGAGCGAATAACGCCGCTCCGATACCTAACATTGCGGTTTGAACGTTTTTATGCTTTGTGTTCACCGCATAATATATGATACAAAATTTGTATTTATACTCTTCGTAATAAATTAGAAGAGTTGGTTAGATGCACGTTTTAATGAAAAATGACGCGCTAACATAATCAAGAGTGAATACGCACTCTTTCATTACGAAGTTCCGAACGCGAGCCGCAGCGGCGCTGTCAACTCTCCAACTTGGAGCGAGAGTAATTTTTCACTTTCTCATTACGAAGTTACATATCACCCCGAGCGAGAGTAATTTTGCACTCACTCCTTACGAAGTTGCGAACAGTCGCCGCAGGGCGGCGACCGAATCGAACGCCGAGGATTTGCCCTGCTATACTCAGAATGTGCGTACTAATTAACAGACGTTGGCAACTTACGAAGTTGCGAACACGAGCCGCAGGGCGGCGAGGAAGTGAGCGCCGAGCACCAGATACAGTGCGCAGGCATAGGCACACCTAGTCGCGAAGCGGTGCCGTAATGCCAAGCGGCATAATGAGACGACGATACCTAACGTGCGAGAGCCGAGTGTGTCCCCGCCGAAGGCTCGCGTGGGTCCCTTTAGGGGGAATGCGATTGGGGAAACACCTGAGGAAAGGGGAAATTTCAAAATAACCGCGTGGTGGGAGAAATACCCCCTTGTGGGGAAAGAGGGGGCATCTAGACAGTGTGGTGGGAGAAATACCCCTTTGTGGGGGAAGAGGGGGTATTTAGAAAATGCGTGTTAAAATTTTTGGCAAAGTTTCAAAATTTTTGCGGCTTTTTCGTCAAGATCAATCAAAGGACGAACGGGGCAGTCGGACGGGCAGTCTGACGATTTGTAAAAGAAATATCCGTCTGCGGCGGCAAGCAGAGGAAGCAGTTTCTTGCGCTTGCTTTCTTTTATGGCAAGAACGGTCGTATAGGGTTTGTTTGCGTTTGCCAGTTCGACAAGTGATTTTGACACCCCGACAGTTGTGCAAGCGGCTATGCGCTTGATTGTCGAGCGGGTGTAGCGTTTTGTGGTCAGTGTCAAAAACTCCTCAAATGTGTTGAATTCGGTTTTGCTTATGCGGTTTTCCATACCTTCCGACACGTTGGTTATTTCGGATAGTTGATCGGCTGTCATAGAGCGCAAAGCGAAAGTGGAAACCGTGCCGTATTTGCTGTAATCTGTGACCATCTGCGAGGGCAAAACGAATTCGGGAACAAGTTTTTCTATGTCTTTTCCCTCTTGCAGTTTTGCTCTTATGGTCGTTGAAGATGCGATTGTTTTGCCGTTGTCGGGTTTTCTCGGAACGTTCAAAAAATGCACCTTTTCGTCGTATTTTGCGCCCGCTTTTATGTATTCGACGGCGAGAATGTTATTTGGCGATTGCACGGTATTTGCGATATCCGGACGGATTTTGCTTAGTGCCATAGTGCGGGATTTTGCAACAGAATAGCCTTCCGAAAGATAGCCTTTCAGCATATTGGACATATCCTTGCTTTCGCTTGCCATAAACTCGGCTATTACGCTCAAGTTTTCAAGTTCTTCCGATTCCGTCCCAAAACAAAGCGTGTATTCTCCAAGTAGCGACAACGTTTTGAGCGCGCCCTCGGCAAAATGCGGTGCGGTGGACAGAGAATAGACGGTCGGCAGTTCAAGCACCAAATCCGCTCCTGCCGCTATCGCCCATTTTGCGCGCGTAAATCTATCCGCAACGCAGATGTCTCCGTGCTGAGTGAAACTTGAACTCATAACAACAACGACGGTATCGGAACCGCTAAGTTTTTTTGCGGCTTTGATTTGCTTGAAATGACCGTTGTGAAAGGGATTATATTCGGCAATTATCGCAACTATCTTCAAAATATTCTCCACTAAAAGTTGTTTTGGCTATTAGCCGCATTTTTCGAGCGCATTTTTGTTGCGTTTTTGGTTATGCTTTACTATAATTATTATAAGTAATTTAGTAACAAAAGCAACAAAATTTATGCAGTCTGCGCCATTGATGCCACTCTGCCTACAAAAGGAGATATAAATGTCGCAATTTCTTGACAATTTGCTGATAAGAGCATCAAAACTCAACAAGACGATTGTTCTCGCCGAAGGAACCGACCCGCGCGCGGCCAAAGCCGCTGAAATCCTCACAAAAAAGGACGTTTGCAAAGTCATACTTATCGGGAACAAAGAGCAAATAGAAACTAAATTTCCGGAGATGGATTTATCAAAAGTCATATTTGACGATCCAGCGACAAGTGAAAACTCCAAAAAATATGCCGACAAGTTGTTTGAACTTCGTCAAGCAAAAGGCATGAGCGAAGAAGTTGCGCTAAAAACCGTAAAGGGCAACAATATGTTTTATGCATGTTGCGCTCTTAAATGCGGCGACGCAGACGGTGTCGTCGGAGGCGCGGTGTTTTCTTCGGCTGATGTTTCCCGCGCGGCATTTCAAGTTGTCAAAGCCGCTCCCGGCATAAAGAGCGTGTCAAGTTGCTTTGTTATGATTCCTCCTGAAAACGGTTTTAAATACAACCATGCACCGGCATTTATTTTCTCCGACTGTGCGGTAATTCCTTATCCTAACGACGAACAACTTGCTGACATTGTGCAAGCGGCGTATGACAGTGCAAAGAAGATTGTTGAAGTAGAACCTAAAATCGCCATGCTGTCGTTTTCTACCAAAGGCAGCGCCAATCACGAATCGGTTGATAAGGTACGTTCTGCTTTCGCAAAAGTCAAAGCAGAGCACCCATACATCGACGTGGACGGAGAGCTTCAATTTGACGCCGCTCTCGTTGAGAGCGTAGGCAAGCAAAAAGCCCCGGACAGTTCCGTTGCGGGCGAAGCCAACGTCTTTATATTCCCCAACCTGGACGCAGGCAACATAGGTTACAAAATCGCCCAACGTTTTGGCAACTTTATGGCGGTTGGCCCGATTATGCAAGGACTGGCTCTGCCGGTAAACGACCTTAGCCGCGGTTGCGTTGCGGAAGACATCGTCGCTGTGGCGGCAATAACCGCGCTGCAAAGCGTAAAATAGCACTTAATTCGCTAATAACTGGCTCCAAGGAGAGCAAAAAGGATAACATATGAAGATACTAGTACTGAATGCAGGCAGTTCATCCCTCAAATATCAACTGATTGATATGACGGACGAATCCTGCCTCACATCCGGAGTATGCGAGCGCGTTGGAGCGCGTGACAGCATACTCAAACAGAAGAGAAACGACGGCAAAAAACTGGAAATTAAACAGGATATGCCCACACACACCCAAGCGTTGGAACTTGTGCTGAAAGCACTTGTCGACGTAGAATACGGTTCCATTGACACGGTAGAAAAAATTTCTGCAATAGGGCACAGAGTCCTCCACAGCGGAGAAGATTTTTTGCATTCCGTAGTTATTGACGATGAAATTATAAAAATCTGCGAAAAGAACGCGGAACTGGGACCTTTGCATATGCCCGGCAATATTGCGTGTATAAAAAGTTGCGCTGAAGTTATGCCCGGCAAACCTATGGTTGCGGTGTTTGACACAACTTTCCATTCCACAATGCCTTCAAAAGCGTATATGTACGGCATTCCGTATTCCGATTACGAAAATTTCAAAGTCCGCAAATACGGTTTTCACGGCACTTCTCACAAGTATGTGTCTCAAGAAACCGCAAAATATCTAAACAATCCCAATACAAAAATTATCATTTGCCATTTAGGCAACGGAAGCAGCATCTCGGCAGTCAAAAGCGGCAAATGCATGGACACTTCTATGGGATTCACTCCTCTTGAAGGTCTTGTTATGGGCACGCGCAGCGGCGATATAGACCCTGCCGCGGTTGAGTTTTTGAGGAAAAAATTGAACAAAACGCCCGAAGATATGCTCCAATATCTCAACAAGTCTTGCGGTATGTACGGTCTTAGCGGAAATTATAGCTCCGATATGCGCGACCTCGAGCCTAAAATGCTTGCAGAAAAAGACATAAAATGCACAGCCGCAATCGAAGTTTCGGCATATCGCATAAAGAAATACATCGGTTCTTATTATGCCGTGTTGAACGGTTTGGACGCAGTAGTTTTTACAGGCGGTATAGGCGAACACAGCGACGTAATGCGCCGTTTGGTTATGGAAGATCTTGATTGCTTCGGCATCAAACTTGACGACGAATTAAACAAAAAATACGTGCGCGGCTACGAACCAGGCATTTACGAACTGCAAACCAAAGAAAGCAAAGGCAAAATCCTCATTGTCACAACAAACGAAGAGTTGTCAATCGCTCGTGAAACCAAGGCACTTGTCGGCTAAAAATTATTGAATCGGTGCAGATTTACTAATTTGAACAAAAAAGTAAAAACGTTTGACAAAAAAATGGGAATTACGTATAATCATACACGTTGCCTTTGGCAATAAAAAAGAATATTTATCCGGAGGATATAGATATGGCACTACCAAAAAACAAAATCTCCAAATCCAAGACGAATTCTCGTTTTGCAAACTGGAAAGTAAAGGCACCGGGACTTGTTGAATGCCCTCAATGCCATGAGCTCAAAAAGAGTCACGTTGTCTGCCCCAAGTGCGGCTACTACGACGGCGAAAAGATTGTTGACAAAGAAGAAAAGTAAAACAAAACAAGAGGGCGTAATATTGCGCCCTCTATTTATATAGTTTGGCAAAAAACAGTAACGCGCTTGTCAGATTTCAAAACTGCGGTTTGAAGTTGCAGACGGAATTGAAAAGTGGAAAGCGACACACTCAAAATCCGATTGAAACTGCCGAATCCCTTTGAATAGATATAAAATCGTTGCCATTAACCTTTTTGAGTTATTAGGAGAACTATGAAAATAATTTTGGATGCTATGGGCGGAGATTTTGCCCCGGAACAACCAATGCTGGGTGCAATTGACGCTCTGAAAAAGGATGCCGATTTGCAAATTGTTGCCGTAGGCAAAGAAAGTGCTCTAAAGCCTTATTTATATGACGATTTTAACGGTCGCCTGAGCATTTTTAACGCGGATGATGTCATTTCAAACGACGAAGTTCCCACAACCGCAATCCGTCAAAAAAAGGAAAGTTCAATGGTGAAAGCCTTGGAGCTTATGTCTTCTGACGCAGAAGCGGGCGGCATAGTTTCCGCCGGATCCACCGGAGCGTTCCTCGTTGGTGCATTTATGAAAATAGGCCGCATAAAGGGCATTTCTCGTCCCGCACTTGCGCCTATGCTCCCGACTGTTGTCGACGATAAAAAAGTCATTCTTTGCGACTGCGGAGCAAATGTGGATTGCAAACCGCTAAACCTCTATCATTTTGCCGTTATGGCAAAAGCGTTTTCTAAAAGTATGTTAGGTGTGGAAAATCCTGTCATAGGACTGCTTAGCAACGGCGCGGAAGACCACAAAGGCAACGAACTCAATCAAGAAGCGTTCAAACTGTTAAAAGCCGATGCGGATCTGAATTTCAAAGGCAACTGCGAAGCGCGCGACATACTAAGCGGCGATTTTGACGTTGTGGTGTCTGACGGTTTTGACGGCAATATCGCATTGAAATCCGCCGAAGGAACGGCGGGTGCGATTTTCACACTTATGATGGCGGGCGTAAAGAACGGCGGACTAAAATCCAAAATCGGCGCGCTTTTGCTTAAACCCGTACTTAGAAAAGTGAAACGCACACTCGATTACAACGCGCAGGGCGGAGCGGCCTTCTTAGGTTGCAACAAAGTGGTTGTGAAGGCGCACGGCAGTTCAAAATTTTCTTCAATATCTGCAAGTCTGATTATGGCTAAACGTCTTGCAGACGCAAATTTGCCCGAAGTGATTAAAAACGGCATCAAAACCGTTGAAGAATAACGCACCAAACAATAATTTTGAAAAAATGACGGACAACGATCAAAATTTAATTGAAGAGATAATAGGCTATACTTTCAAGGATAAAAGCCTGATTTCGGCTGCATTTACGCACCCGTCATTTTCGTCTACTGTCGGCGAAAACAATCAGCGTCTTGAGTTTTTGGGCGACAGCGTGTTGAATATGATTGTTGCCGAATACGTCTACAAAAATTATCCTTCGGCAGACGAGGGAAAACTCACAAAATTGCGTGCAAACTGTGCGTCAACAAAACCTCTTTCGGAAGCAATCGACCGCATTAGATTGTCGGAATATGTTGCTGTCGGCAAACAAGGAAAGTCAGACAGTGTAAAAAAATTGACCTCAACAAAAGAGGATTTGTTTGAGTCGCTCTGCGGTGCGATTTACCTTGACGGAGGCTTGGATTGCGCTAGAAATCTTGTTTGCAATTTGCTTGAAAAAGCGCTTTCATCCGCAGATGAGTTGTCTGTTTTAGCAGACGCTAAATCGGTTTTAAACGAATATGCCGAAAAGCACGGTTTGACGGTTGAATATACCGAAATAAACAAGGAAGGTCCTCCTCACAAGCCGGTGTTTACCTACACCGTCAGCATTGACGGCGAAGTTTTAGGCCAAGGCAGAGGC
Source organism: uncultured Bacteroidaceae bacterium (assembly GCA_964368715.1). Classification (GTDB taxonomy): domain Bacteria; phylum Bacillota; class Clostridia; order Christensenellales; family CAG-917; genus RGIG4097. Next base: position 7,618 of record CAYJCS010000071.1, read on the forward strand.
ACAAAAGCGACCGCAGCTCAACAATCGGCGGCTTTTGCGGCACTCGAAAAATTGAAAAAGAAAAAGTAGACAGCACCAACGGCGACGTAAAAGAAATTTTGCGTGGGTTGTTACGCACCCACTCGTTACGAAGTTCCGAACAGTCGCCGCAGGGCGGCGACCGAATCGAGTGCCGAGTGCCAGACAAAAGTGCGTTAAGCCCAAGCCGCACAGAAGTCGCGGCTAGTCCGCGGCGGCGCAGGGCAAGCGGCATAATGAAGCGACGATACATAATGCACGAGTGCCGAGTGTGTCCCCGCCGAAGGCTCGCGTGGGTCCCTTTAGG
>CAYJCS010000072.1:0-7932 GCA_964368715.1 uncultured Bacteroidaceae bacterium
AAAACATCTCGAATCATTGAATTTTTGGAGTAAGTTGAGCGACGACGAAAAAAATCAACTCGTCAAGTCTACTGCTCCAAAAAACTATGAAAAAGGGAATTTTATCCATTCAGGGAGCGTGCGTTGTACGGGGGTTGTGTACGTTATTAACGGAAGCGCAAGGGTGTACATGATTTCCGAAGACGGCAGAGAAATCACTTTGTATCGTATAGGCGCGGGCGAATACTGCGTTTTAAGCGCGTCCTGTGTTTTGGAAGCAATAACGTTTGACGTGTTTGTTCAAGCGGAAGAAAAGACGCAGGCATTGATAATCAGCCCCAAAGCGTTTTCAAGCATAACGGAAAACAATTTGTATGCCCAAAACTTTGCTTTAAGCACGGCGGTCGAGCGCTTCAGCGACGTCATGTGGGCGATGCAACAAGTACTTTTTATGAGAATGGACAAAAGACTTGCTATCTATCTTTATGACAAGAGTGTAGAAACAAATAGTTTAAAGATAAACACCACACACGGCGAAATTGCCTCGGATATCGGCAGTTCAAGAGAAGTCGTCAGCAGAATGCTCAAATATTTTGCAAATGAGGGGCTTGTCAAAACTGCCCGCGGACTTATAGAAATTTTGGACAAGAAAGGGCTGTTTGACCTTACAAAATAAAAAGACGCAACCTAGGTTACGCCTTTTTATTAGGGAGGGGATTTATGGAGAGATTAAATTATATCATCGATAGGATTGCCTTTTCGGGGATAACTCCCACAGATTGTTTTGCCAAGGTTCCGTTTTTAAAAACAAGCAAGGTCGGGATGCTCATCACGTTGAATTTTTCTGCCAAAGATTCTTCCTCGTCGACATTGACTTTGCAAACCTTGATTTCGGGGTGTTCATCGGCGATTTTATCAACGACGGGCGATAACATTCTGCACGGTCCGCACCAACTTGCCCAAAAATCGACCAAAACCGGTTTTTCGGAATTTAATACTTCTTTAATGAAGTTGTCCTTATTTATTTTAATTGTAGACATCTGCTTATCCTCCTTTGTTTTTCTATAATGTAGCATAGAAATTATCCCTAGTATGTGACAAAGTCACCGAAGAGAAACAACAAATCAAATATAATTCAAACAAAAGACGGAGGTGTGTATGGAAAAGATATTGAAAGTCATTGAAAGTCATTGCCCACAAAATCACAAATGTCCTGCGGTTGAAGTTTGTCCGGTTGGTGCGCTTGAGCAAAAGGGATTTTCGGCACCGACGGTAAGAAAAGGTATGTGTGTAGGGTGTGGCAAGTGCACACGCGTGTGCCCCAAAGCGGCGCTCATTTTGGTTTAAGGAGGCACAATGGCAAAATACGTTTGTAAAATATGCGGTTACGTATATGACGAGGAGAAAGAAAAAGTAGCATTTGACGATCTAGCAGACAGTTGGAAATGTCCGCTGTGCGGAGCAAAAAGGCGGTTCTTTGAAAAACAAACGACGGAAAATCCGCCAAAAGCAGTTCAAAAAGAAACACAAAAAAATAATAAAAAACAAGGAGATAAAGATATGAATTACAAAGGAACGAAAACCGAAAAAAATTTGATGGAAGCTTTTGCAGGCGAAAGCCAAGCGAGAAATAAGTATAACTATTTTGCAAGCGTTGCCAAAAAAGAAGGCTATGAACAAATTGCCGACATTTTCAACCGCACTGCGGAAAACGAAAAAGAGCACGCAAAATTGTGGTTTAAAGAACTAAGTGGGCTAGGCGATACCGCTCAAAATCTCACCCACGCGGCAGACGGTGAAAACTATGAGTGGACGGATATGTACGATCGCTTTGCAAAGGATGCCGAGGAAGAAGGTTTTACAGATCTCGCCGCCCGTTTCCGCGCAGTCGCCGCCATTGAAAAATCACACGAAGAAAGATACCGCGCGCTGCTAAGCAACGTTGAGATGAAAGCCGTATTTGAAAAGTCCGAAGAAATCATGTGGGAATGCCGCAACTGCGGTCATCTAGTCATCGGCAAAAAAGCCCCCGACATCTGTCCCGTCTGCAACCACCCCCAAAGCTTTTTCGAAGTCAGAAAAGAAAATTATTGATAATAAACGCCATCAACAACAAAAGAAAAGGCCACAAAATTTGTGGTCTTTTCGTTTCATTAGGGGTATCGAACTCTACACGTTATTAATTAATTTTAACTCAATTTTTACTTTTGCCGTTGTCCCACAATTCGTCTTTGTTGTGTCCCGTGGCGATCTGGATATCTTGAACCGTTTCCTCGGGGAGATTGTCCAGATTGCCGTCTGTTTTGAACGCTTCGATGCCTTGTATGACCGCATCGAAACGACGCTTGTTGATTTTGTTGAATATTGCGAAAATCAAACATATCAAACAAAGGAAAATAGGTATTGCGACAAATATCCATTTTACTCCGAGAACCAGACCCTCGGTTGCATATTCGGCAGGGTTGAAATTATCCGCCGTGCTTTTTAGCAGGTTGTAATTATCTTTGTCAAATCCCAACGCACTGAGTCCAATGCCCAAAATCAAAACCGCGACACCGCTTGCGAACTTACGCAAGAAAGTCGTAACGCCGCTGTATAATCCCTCGCGTCTTTTGCTGGAGATTATTTCGTCGACGTCGTAGATGTCGGTCAACATTGACCAAGTCGAAAGGTTGCCGGCGGAAGCGCCAACTGCTATAAGTACGGGAAGTACACATAGCGCGATTAAAGGCGTGTCGCGGTCTACAAAGATGAATATCACCGAAGTTAATATCCACAACGGCAAACCGATAAACAGCGGGAAGGCTTTTCCTTTTTTCTGCGCCAAAAAGCTGTTCAACACCATGAACACTATCTGGAATACAAGCAAAATGCCAACCAATATCTCGTAATATTGATATTTCAAAATGACCAAATCTACGTAGAAGATAAAGACTGCGAGAACCAAATCCACCGCAATTTGAAAACTTAAGAAGATTCCCAAGAAATTGCGATACGATTTATTTTTGAAAACTCCGATCCAGTCTTTGAAAGTAATTTTTTCGGGATCGTCCAAGTTCGTTTTTTCCTTCGTCCCCAAAAATACAATCAGCCACGCCAAAGCAAACAAGACGCCCAAAATGACAGCCATAACGAGGTAGCCATTCTTCTGAGCCTCTCCGTTAACGCTTCCGCCGACTGCTTTTATGATTGCGCTTGGCACAACCGCGCACAGAAGCGAAGACGCTCCCGAAATAATCATACGGATAGTGGTAAAACTGGTCCTTTCGTTATAGTCTGACGTAATATCAGATAAAATTGCGTTGTAAGGTATCATCACTATCGTAAACGCCGTGCCGAAAAACATATACGCAAACGTATAGTAAACCGCTTTTCCGATATCGTTTGAAATCCCGAATGAATAGAAAAGCATCACAAACGAAACAAAAACGGGCACAATTCCGACAAGGAAATACAGCCTTCTTCTGCCGTATTTCGACCTTGTTTTATCCGATAGCCTGCCCATAAGAGGATCTGTTATTGCATCCCAAATTTTGCCTATAAAAATAATTATTGTTGCCGTCGCAACAGGTAAACCTTCGACAATCGTCAAAAAATTCATATACAGCAGGCTGAACACCAAAAAAGCGCCGCCGCCGTAAATATCGCCCGCTCCGTAGCAAAGTTTTGCCTTTGCTTTGCCTAAATCAAATTTTTTCATATTCTCCCCCCATACAAATTTTATTGATTGTTTTTATTGTTTAATAAATCCTAGTTCATACGATATGGATTGTCCTGTTTCAACTGTTCTTTCTATGACAGTTTTTAGGTGTTCTCCCGTCATTTTTTGCGCCGTTCCCGATACTCCAAGCGAATATAAACAGTTCCCGTTGCTGTTAAATACAGGTACCGCCACGCAAACTACGTCGTCACTGAGTTCTCCTTCATCAACTGCATAGCCTCTTTCCCTTATCAAATTTGTTTCGTCTCGCAAGCGTTCAATATCTTTTATTGTTTTGTCGGTATAGACGTTGAAAGTAAGCTTTTTCATAGTGTCTTCTCTCTCGTCGTCATCCATAAACGCCAAAAGACACTTGCCGACAGAGGAGCAGTGCAGTGGTTCCATTTTTCCTATTTGGGCATTTACTACAACACGCGTATCCGCCAGCAACTGCTCGATAATGACTGCAGAATTGTTGGATAATACAGCCAAATGCACAGATTCCACCACAATATCGGACAGCCTTTTTATATATTGGCGCGCAATGCTTACAACCCGCCTGCTTGAATAAAAATGGCTGGACAAATTCAGTATTGCAGGACCGATTTTATATTTTAGAGTGTCGTTATTTTTTTCAACAAAGTGCGATTCTTTCAGCGTTTCCATTATGCGGTAAGCCGTGCTTTTATCAACGCCGATTGCCTTTGCAATTTCAGTAACGCCGGCGCTCGTCTTTGTAGACAAAAAAATCAACGCATCTATGCCTCTTTGCAGCGCTTTACTCACTTAAGTACTCCTCAATGATAAATTTTTGCAGAGGTTTGTTCTTGCACTCTCCCATAATCATATTTCTGAATTTTTCGCTTTTCATGGTTGTTTTAACAATATCGCTGTCGAAAGACGACAAAATTTGTATAAAATCTTTGTGAGTGCAATGAGAAATGACGTTCAGCACTTTTCTGGATTCTTGTTGGCTTTCTTCACGGTGCTTTGGATATCCTTTGCCGAAATCCGCAGTGAAAAACTTTTCGAAGATGTATTTCAAATTTATATCGCCCGCCCAGCCGAAGCCTTTGTTTAGTGCCAGCGATATGCAATTTCCTCCGTTGATTTGGCCAAAAAGAAAGGCGTCAACAGGATCGGATACAAGCCCGCAAAAAACGCCGGGATATTGCATGACGGAATTTAAAAATCCTAAGCCCGTGCCGCAACCTCCTACAACCAAATCCACGGCGCCCAAATTGAGCGCTATTGCCGCCATAAGTCCCGTGTGGATATATGTCAATTCCAAATCGAAATCGCCCGCTTCCATCCCGACGTTTAATATTTCATTTCCCGTTTGCTTCAGCGCTTCCACGATATAAGGGTTTTTGTCGCGCGCAGACACTTCGTTAATGACCGCTATTTTCATTTTTATCCCTCCGAAAGTTTTTGATTGCCGAACATCATTGCATCGGTTGCATTTTAGCACAGTTTAATATCCTCGTCGATAACGGCATTTTTTAATGAGGCGGTATTATTTTCCCAGTAGGACTTTGAAAAATCCTTTCTTTTTAGGGACGCATTTATCCTTATAATTATCAAGGTAAACCGTCTCTCCTTTTCTGGATGATTCAATGGCGGCAAGCGCGAATCTCAAAACCTCTCTGCCGCACTCACCTGACAGAACAGGCACTTTACCATACAAAACAGAATCGATAAAGTTGTGAGTGTTGCCACTGAAGGAATCTTGCCAATCGTTTGGCTCTTCCCAAAATTCCGTCACTTTTCCGTCCTTATACATCAATACAGGCGCAATATTCGGTTGCAAAGTTGCCGTGCATCTTGTCAGCCACAGCACTCCTCTTGAGCCCGTTATTTCCATACGCTCGTCACAGGTGTAGTATTTGGACTGGATGTACATTTCTTCCGAAGAGGTAATGTCCCACACGCCGTATAGTTTTTTGTCTTGGTATTTCCACATAATAACGGCGGGGCAGTCTTGCGTGATTCCGCCGACAACGGTGGTTTGGTCAATCCAGGCGTTGACCTTTTCGACCGCGCCGAACAAATCGTAAAACAGCGAAAATTTGTGATAGCCGTCATCGAACACGAGAGGACCGCCTCCCGCGAGAGTATCGTTCAATCTCCAAACCCAACTTAACGGATCGACTCTCCAGCCCGTCTTAGGCAGTTCGTCGGCACCGTCTACGCTCTTTGCGCGTATTTTGGCGGCGGGGACGTTGATTGAATTCAGTCCGCAGTTGTTCATTTTGTAACGGATACCTTGTATTTCTCCGATTTCGCCGTTTTTAATAAGTTCTTTTAGTTTTAGATATGGCGGATAATGTACAAAATTTTCCGAAACCTTCAAAACAACTCCGTTCTCCTTGGCTGCGGCTATCATCCTGTCACATTCTTCCACGTTCATTGCCATAGGTTTTTGGACGGCGACGTTTTTCTTTGCTTTGCATGCCGCTATCGCCAATTCGGCGTGGAGATGATGCGGAACAAGCAATTCGATGCCGACAACTTCTTTATCTGCCAATACGTCCTCATAACTGTCGTAGACTTTTTCGATTTCGTATTGTTTTGCAAATGCGACTGCCGCAGATTTTTTCTTGTCGAAAACGCCGTAAAGTTCGGCATCTTCTCGGTATTTATATCCTGCAACGTGCAAGGTCGCGATTCTTCCGCAACCCACGATAACAAATTTAGCCTTATTACTCATAATCCACCCCTTAATTGCTTATTTTCACGCTATATCGTGCCGTCCCAAGTCGAAACTTTTGTAGATTGTTTTTCTTCCTCGTCAAACCATCTGGTGGTCACGACCTTGGCTTCGGTGTAAAACTTGTAACCGTCTTTTCCCAAAACGTGATTGTCACCGAAGAAACTCAATTTGTGTCCGTTGAAAGGAAACACGCTCACGGGCACGGGAATACCGACGTTTACGCCCACCATTCCGCCGTCGGTGTGACGGACAAATTCACGGGCATAATAACCGTTTTGAGTGAAAATAGTGCTTCCGTTTGCGTACGGATTGGCGTTCATAACAGCCAATCCTTCTTCAAAGGAGCGCACACGTTTTATACAAAGCACCGGTCCGAATATTTCATCGCGCCCAACGCTCATTTGAGGTGTGACTTTGTCAAATATTGTCGGTCCCAAATAAAAACCTTTTTCGTATCCCTCGACAGTTACGCTCCGACCGTCCAAAACAAGTTCGGCTCCTTCTTCAATACCCTTATCTATCCAATCGCAAATTGATTTATAACTTTTAGGATTAACCACGGGTCCGAGATTGGTGTCTTTAAGGTACGCAGGGCCGATTTTCATGTTTTTGGCTTGCTGCACAATTTCTTTAATCAATTCGTCGGCAATACAATCTTGCGCAACTACAACCGGCAATGCCATACATCTTTCACCCGCACATCCAAAAGATGAGTTTATTATGCCTGCCGCCACTCGTTTTATGGGCGCGTCGCTCATAACAAGTGCATGATTTTTTGCCTGACAAAGCGCTTGGACTCTCTTTCCTGCAGCGGTTGCCGTATTATAAACTTTAAGTCCCACTTTTGTGCTGCCTACAAACGTAATACCTTTAACGTCTTGGTGTGAGATAAGTTTATCCACTTCCGTTCTATCGCAAGTTATCACGTTTATAACGCCGCTTGGCATGCCCGCTTCTTTGTAAAGGGCGGCGATTTTCAAGGCGCTCCCTGGTGTGGGCGTTGCGGCTTTTAACACGATGGTGTTTCCGCACGCAACGCAAATGGGCGTCATCCACCCAAAGGGTATCATAGCGGGAAAATTGAAAGGCACAATACCTACAAAAACGCCTAATGGTTCACGGTATGAAACGGTATCATATCCTTTTGAGGTATCCATAAGGCTCTCGCCCATCATTAGACTTGGCGCCGAAAGCGCCTGTTCCGTTCCCTCTATCGCTTTTAATACGTCGCCTTGCGCCTCTGCCCAGTTTTTGCCGTTTTCGGTGGCAACAAGCATTGTCAATTCATCCAAATCGCGAATTAACAACTCGCGGACTCTATACAAAATTTGCACTCTTTTCAAGACCGGAACAGCCGACCAGGCGGGGTAAGCATTTTTTGCGTTCTCGACTGCGAGCATAATTTCGTCGTGAGTGCAACAAGGCACTTTTGCTATAACTTCTCCCGTAGAGGGATTGTAGACGTCGGTATATATTTCTGTCTTGCTTTCGATATATTCGTTATTTGTAAAAAATTTTAGCTTTTCCATGTACGCCTCCT
>CAYJCS010000073.1:0-7794 GCA_964368715.1 uncultured Bacteroidaceae bacterium
GTCGCAGGCGCAAACCTCGCCGGATTTAAGAAAGTCGCAGACGCAATGCTTGCACAAGGCATTTATTAAAATAAGACATCGCAGAAAAAGCCAATCCGGATAGCAAACTATGCTATGATTGGCATAAAACGATAGGAAAAACTAAAATCAAATTGAAAGGCATCCGAAATTCGGATGCCTTTTTGTCGGATTTTTTCTTTTCTGACTTATTACATTTTTTCCACTTTCTTCGCTTAGCGCAATAAATAAGTTTAATTGACGAAAATTGTACCTTTCATTGCATTTTGTTTAAACGCAAAAGAAGTCTTGTCATTTCATGTGCTTAAGTATCTTTTTAAGTTGTTTGTCCGACAACGAGTTGATCTCCACTCCCGCGTGGAGCAGATCGTACATTTCGAGATTGTTGAAAGTTTGAGGTGCGACCGAGATTTCACCGTTGGGGCCGACTTCGCCGACTTCGTGTTTGGCAAGAGCGGTATCTTCTTCTTTGCGGTAAATAACAAATTTCTGCCAGCAAAATTCAAGTACTCCGTTAAGCAGCATCGAGAAAACTTCGGCACCGTAGGTTGCAATGGGATGAACAAGCAAATAAGCAGTTACCGTCACGCCTGCCGCGGCGGCGCTGTCTGCCACCAAATATCCCGGCATATAACCGTTGAACCACAGTTTGAACGGGAAAAACGGAACGTAAAACAAAAACGCCAAAAACATTGCTCTTGACACGTTACCCGCCGCCTTAAACGTAAATTTTCGGTTGATGGTAAAGTTCCACAAAATCGAAAGCAAAAGCGCAATGAAAGTGCTGATAAAATTGTAGAGAGGCACTTCGGTGATAAACTTTATCATTCTGGACGGATCTATCACAATCTGCAATATCTCTTTCAATATCGTGAACGATATAAATTCGATTAGACCGGCACTTGCGGTGCAGAGTGCGTATTTCAACGCTTGTCTTGCAGTCTTGGTGCGGACTCGCTTGTATTCGTCACGTTCTTCGGGCATCAAAGCCTCGATTTCCTCTTTGGTCAGTTTAACTTTTCCCAGTTCTTCCATAATTTCTCCCTTGCTCTAAAACTTTGTTCGTTTATGCAAATATATTTTAGCTTTCAGTTTAGATAAAGTCAACTCCCAAACTTTTATTTTGGCCCCTGTGTATACTTTTGCAGTTTTGGAAACAATTTTTCTATGACTATTGAACAGTTTTGTCAAAATATAAAAGATAGCTTTAACCAAAGCGCCGATATTATTTTCCGCGAATTGAAGTCGGGCAACGCTAAAATCGTGCTTAGTTATCTAGATGGCTGCAGCGATAAGGAATTGCTTGAACAAAACATTATAAGTCCTCTGTTGTCATCCTCTACAACGCCGACAAACAGCAATATAGCAAATATCGTGTATTATGGAGAAGGCATAAAAACGGTGCCCGATGAGGAAATGGCGAATGTTATCGCGAAAGGCGATATTGTGTTTTATATCGAAAACGAGAAAGAAGCACTATTATTCAGCCTCAGAAAATTTGAAAAAAGATCAGTTGATGAACCGCCGACGTCCAGCGTTATAAAAGGCCCGCGCGAAGGATTTATCGAGGAAATAAAAACAAACATTTCTCTTATAAGACGCCGCTTGAAAACAACGTCAATGACTGTAAGAATGTTTCAAGTGGGACGCTATTCGACAACATCGGTCGCAGTTGTATACATCGACGGAATAGCTGACGACACAGTTGTGCAAACCGTGCAGGATAAACTTTCCAAAATTGATATTGACGGCATAGTGGACAGCTCATACGTCTCCTCATTTATAAAAAACCGCAAGCACTCTATTTTTGCCCAAATCGGCAACGCCGAAAAACCCGATATCGTCGCGGCTAAGCTACTTGAAGGAAGAGTGGCGATCGTCGTCGACGGCTCACCTATCGTGCTGACGGTTCCGTATATTTTTCTTGAGGCACTTCAGGACGGCTACGATTACTATTCCTTTGATTGGCACACAACGCTGATACGTTTCCTGAGACTGTTCGGCGCGTTCTTTACCGTATTTCTGCCAGGTGCATTTGTTGCTTTGCAAAGTTACCACTATCACTTTTTACCGTTGAAGTTTTTGATAACTCTGCTCTTGTCAACTTCCGGCATACCTTTTCCACCTGCGATAGAAATGCTTGTGGTGCTTTTGCTGTTTGAAATCCTCAATCAAGCATCAATACGAATGCCACGTTTTATGGGAATATCCCTCTCCGTCGTCGGCGCTATAGTACTTGGCGATACTGCGGTAAAAGCAGGGCTTATATCCTCTCCTGCGGTTTTGGTGACCTCACTCTCGGCAATAGGTATATTCTGTGTGCCTGACCAAGTGGGCACTCTATCGATATTGCGATTTTCATTCCTTTGCGTATCGGCGGTACTTGGACTTTATGGAATGCTCATAGTGTTTATTCTAATTCTCGCCTATCTCGTGAGCCTGGAAAATTTCGGCGCACCATATCTTGCTCCCTATGCACCGCGCATCAATCCCGATTTGAAAGATGCTTTGCTAAAAAGCGGACTGACCGATATGAAAAAACGACCTTTTTCCTTTCCCAACAAAAACCGCTACCGCATGAACGAAAATCCGCCATTTCCGGACCAAGAAAAATAAAAATACATTTTATACAACAACAAATATTATGACAAAAAGTTTTTTTAAAAAAACAGAACCGATAACGGAGTGCTTATACAATAGTCAAACAGGTGCTATTGCGTTTCTTTGCGCATTTATATTCAAAATTTCTACGATTATGGCAATCATTGCAAGATCACTTGAGTCGTCAACGCTTTGGGGATGCATTGTACTGATAATTTTGGAGATGATATGCCTGCGTTTTATGTACTCGTTTTTCCGCGGCGGAACCGACGATTTAACCAGTGTAAAAAAAAGCCTCTCCTATCGCGTGGGACTGATTGTGCTGCTCGCACTTTTGCTTTTCAAGGCGATAATTTATATATCATATACAGTGTTGTATATAACAGCAGAACTTTTTACGGGAGTATCTTCCGATCTTGTTTTGGTGATATTTCTTTCTTGCGTCGTTTATATTACTTCTAAAGGAATAAGAAGCATTGGCCGTCTGTGCGAGCTCGTTATTATTCCGGTGTTTTTAATTGTAATGCTAAACATCGTGTTTTTGAAAACCGAAATGGACTTTGGAAACAATTTCCCCATATTTTCAAAGGAGCCCACACAAATTTTTTTCGATATCCCCACTTACGGAGCTTGGATTGGAGATCTTTTCCCACTTATTTTTATTCGTCAAAGAAATAAGAAAATGCCTTATTTCGGTATTGGTGTCACAGCTTGCTGGGGATTGCTTTTGGTCGTAGTCGCACTGGGCGTTGCCATGTATGGAAGTGCTTTCCCTTATGTGTCAAGCTTACTCACAAGGTTGTCAGGCTTCAACCAACTGTCGCTGGAAATAGGCAGAATGGATTGGACGGCACATTTGATTTCGATAGTCATGGCTATAATCCAAATAGCTTTTCTTTTATGGGGCGCAGAAGAATGTTCTCACCGAATCTTCGGTTCTAAATATTACGTCAGAGTTTTATATTTGGTTGCAATTTTTGCCATTGCTATTTTTACTCCGTCGGCGCAATCAGTTGCCGACTTCGGGATTGAAAAGCCCGTCGGCTATACTTGCCTTGCAATTGTGTTATTACTGTCAATATATTTTTACTTTTTGAAAGTTCGCGCCAACAAAGTCTTTTTACGAAACGGAGGAGAATACGTCCGCATACCACAGGCAGAAATTAAGGAGAGCAAAAATGAAGCCTAAATTAAGCCCTGCCATAAAACAATTATTTATAAAAAAATGGGTCATTATCCTTATATTAGGCCTCATTTTGACTGGGTTCGCGCGCGTTTTAGAAACCAAATCTCTGTCTCAATCGGGCATAGTCATTGGCATAGGGCTTGACTATAACGACGGTAAATTTACCGTTTCAACCCAGTCCATTTCCGTATCCGGAAGCGCCGCTGAATCACAAGCCCCTCATAAATATGTAAACAGTACCGCAACGGCGGCGACTGTTATGGAAGCATTTGATGAAATTAGCAGAAAACTGGGGTTAATAATATCGCTTTCGCATTGTAATCTTATCGTTATGTCGCCCTCAGTATTAAAGCTTGATCATTTACAACTATTTCTTACACTTGAAAAAAGCATGGGGTTGCCCGAACAGGCATTGGTAATTTCCACTCCGGAAGAACCGGGCAAGCTACTTGCTCAGCCTATTGCGACTGAGGACACCGCTGTTTTATTGACAGAGTCAACACTTGTGCAAAATCTAGGAAGCGACGGACTTGCACAGGTTACGGTCAAAGATTTTCTTGTGAATAGTTTGTCAAGAAGCGGAGCTGTTAGAGTCCCGTACGCGCGCATTGTAAAACCTGAAGAACAACCGATATCTGCTGCGCCTTCTAAAACCGAATTCGTAGAACTCAAAATGACCGAAAATCTTATTATAAAAGGCGATAGGTCTTTTGTCCTGTCTTCAGAGATGTCAGAAGCGCTAAATCTTTATCTAATCAAAAAAACCGAGGATAAACTCGAAGTAATATTATCTACTGGCGAAAGGATTGTCTTCGGAATTATTGATAAATCCGACAAAACAAAAGTTGACGGAATGGACGTCGAATATTCCTCAAAACTGACTGTATCTTTTATCGAGGGTCTGTTTGCGAACGAAGAAATGCCCTTAAACTGCGATTCGGATATCGTTAAAAAAGCAGCCGGGGTTTTGGAAAAAAAACTCGAAGAAAAACTGATGGATTGTTTTGTACTGTCCAAAACCAAAAACATGGATTTTTTACTGTTGGAAAACAAAGTATACCAAAAAGCCGGGCGTTCACTAGATCCTGATTGTTTTCAAGACATCAGCTTTAGGGCTACCTACAAACTGAAAATACAGGAAAACGGTTAGTTTCTCCAAGGAAAAAAATCGTTTTTAAATAAATTCAAAAATTATGATACGAAGAATCAGCTGCTATAATTTCAAAAAACGTCCGCCGTCACCGCGCGCGGCCGCGCGTCATACAATAAGACGAGGTGAGATTATGGAATATCTGCTCCCCGATGAAGATACCCTGAAAATTATGGCAGCGGAGTATGAGAAATTAAAACAATACTCAAATACTGCGTCCGCGCTTTCTGCCGAATCTGATAATTACGCTCTATCAAGCGAAAAAAACACCCGAAGCTTACATACTTATCCGGATACATTGGTGCTTTACTTTGCTCTGCTTTTGGGATATAATTTAGGTTATGGAGCTGCAATTTCTAACGCCGACAGAGGTATGGGAGGGGTTCAATCCTGTCAAGGACCCGACCGAGACCTCGATAACTTCTTCTTCAGAAAAAGATAACACCGTACAAGAGGAAGTGTTTTTTACGTCGGAGACGACCGCAAACGGAAAATTGCGTGTTTACGTCAAGATTTGGTACGACCGACGCTGGAAAGACGACCGTCCCGTGGTTATTGTCATTCCATCTTTACTGATTCAAAAAGATTACTCTTCACTGATCGGCGAACTTATGTCGGAGGGATACGTGTTAGCATTTTTAGACTATGCGGGGTTCAACTCGGACGGTCCCGCCCGCACTTCGTTTCCTGCCTGCTATTCATTTGCAGCCTACCCCGAATGTAATGATAATCTTTACACTGTGGAAAGTGACGTGCGCTCCACTCCGTGGTTTGTATGGAGCAAAATTGTCCGTCGCACCATAACAATGCTTTCGGAAAATCATCCAGTGGACTCAAGCCGTATTGCACTTATGGGCATCGGTGAAGGGGCGCAAATCGGTTGGATCACCGCCGGTATGGACGGCAGAGTGACGTCGCTTATTGCTTTAAACGGCGGAGGCTATCTTTGGAGAACGGGCACTCCTCGCTTTGTTGGAAACAACTTTCCTGAAAACGATTCTGAAAGAGTTTTTTCCACGGGAGTAGGCGCGGAAACCTATGCGCGGTTTATCTCCTGCCCTGTGTGCTATGCCGTTTCCTCAAATTCTCAGTACGCCGACGTTGACCGCGCCGGAGATATAGTATCGTTGGTGCCCGCGGAATCCAAATCGCTTATGATAAGCAAGAGTTCCTCTTTCCAAATCACTCGCGCCACTTTCAACAGTATTTTAAAATGGATGCAAAACAATTTTGCCCACAGCGCAGAACCGTCGGAAATACCATCTTTGAATTTTGAACAAATCGAAGGCCGGCTGTACTTGAAATTGAAAACGGAGAAAAAAGTTAACAGTATGTCCGTATACGTTTCTTACGGTGAGCCGATTCCGGCATTGCGTCTTTGGAAAGACTCAAGCGTGGGACAAAAAGTTGGCAAACACGAATATACGTTCTCCGTGCCAGTTTTCGACTGCGGCGAACTTGTGGTGGCTTATGCGGAGATTAACGGCACCGACGGCATAACTGTGTGCTCTCCGGTCATTTGCATAATTCCGTCAAAAATCGGCGTGTGCGTTGCCGAAGCATCCCGCGACGCCCAAACCAGAATTGTCTATAACGGCACTATGGGAACCGGATTTTTCACCGCCGTTACCGATGATTTGCTCCTAGAAGACGACCTTGTCATCACAAAAGAAGGCCCCTTTGCGATAAAAGGCGTATGCACCCTAAAGGGCGACTTGGTGTTCAATCGCAGCTCAAACGAAACATTTTCTCAAGAACGCGACGCTGTTTTTCGCTTCGACGCTTATTCATCGACCGAAGCTACCGTCACGATAAAATGCACGATGACAAAAGACTGCCGTGATTATCTTGCCACGGTTAAACTAGACGGCGGAGAATTTTGGCAAAAGATCAACCTTACCGCATCCGATTTCAAGTGTGCCGACGGCAAAACCCTAAGTGTCTTTTCCGACAGCAAACGCTACGTTTTTTCGGGCGCTCAAGGCGTGCTGTTCAACAATATGTTATGGATATGATTCAATTTAAAGCATAGAATATCGAGATGACAGAAGATAGCAATATGAAAACAGTTCCATACGAAGACGAAATTTTCGACAAACCGCGCGCCAGATACAAACGCAGAATGACGGCGGCTGTTTCTGTCGTGCTTGTCATTGTTTTGGCAGTGTCGTGCGCTCTTATCGTAAAGTCTTTAGGGGTGTTTGATTCGTACATCGTGGACGGTTCGTCAATGTACCCCACCCTAGACGGAGGCGGCAATGATCTATACGATGGCGATACTCTCTACCTTGATTGCGTGGCAAAAATAAAACGCAACGACATTATCGTCTTTCATTGGGATTGGAACGGAAACGACAAAGAACTTGTGAAAAGAGTTATCGGCGTCGGCGGCGACAAGGTGGAAATATACGGCGGAATCGTCTATCTCAACGGCACTTCTCTAAAAGAAGATTATGCCGTGGGTCAAACTTACAATTTGTATGCCGGAGATTTGTCCACGCTGGACGTGACTGTCCCTGAAGGTTATGTCTTTTGTTTGGGCGACAACCGCGAACACAGCAGCGACAGCCGCGAACCTTCGCTTGGGTTTGTGCCACTTGACAAAGTGGTGGGGAAGTGTTTTATGGTTGTCTCCGCTGACGGACGCCTGCGCTTGCCAAAATAACTGTATTAACTCAACCAAACTTCTGCTTAATCATTCTAAATTCTAGATGCCCCCTCTTTCCCCACAAGGGGGTTTTTCTCCCACCACCGGTTAAGCAATTCGCCTATTTAAGTTTTACATCGCTCGCGGGGGAGACAAGACGCGATTGACGCTTCGCGTAGCAATACGCTATTC
>CAYJCS010000074.1:0-4116 GCA_964368715.1 uncultured Bacteroidaceae bacterium
CCGTAGGTCCTGTTGCACCCGTTGTTCCTGTAGACCCAGTAGGTCCCGTCGGTCCAGTCGGCCCCGTCGGCCCCGTTGCACCCGTTGTTCCTGTAGACCCAGTAGGTCCCGTCGGTCCAGTCGGCCCCGTCGGTCCCACCGGTCCTACAAATCCCATCGGCCCCGGAGGTCCCGGAGGTCCTGGAGGGCAGGGAGGAAAGCAGGGAGGGAAAGGTGGAGGAGGCGGAGGATGCGGACAGAAATTATTACATGGATCCCAAATAGGGATGCCCCGCGTTTTGCAGCCGCATAGGCGGCAAAAACATCCATTGAAAAACATAATAAAACCTCCTTTTATATGTAAAGCGGAGGCCATGCTATACCTTATGAAAAAAATAAATGAAAAGTGTAACCTTTCTAATTCGACTTCGTTTATTGGTTGTAAGCAAAGCGGGTAAGCCCGAAGGAAGCAAAAGGAGAAAGGCTATGAAGGAAAAATTCAAAAAGTATTTGGAAGAGCAATTTAGGGCTATACGCCCAACGCTTGCGGCAATGCAATACCGTGAAGAAACTCTGTCAAATCTACTTGACAGAGCGCAGGAACTCAAAATCAAGGGCATCGACGACGAGGAACTTGTTTTTGATATGTGCATTGTAGAACTTGGTGATTTTTCCTCGACACTAAAAGCGTTTGACATAAAAGAGATAAAAACAGACGCCGTAAAACGCAAAATTAGTCTTGGTGCGATAATCGCTCTTGCCGTTATGGCGATACTCACCGCTACCTATCTTGTTGTCGGTTTGGCGGCAGATTTGTGGCATCCCGGTTGGCTTATAATGGTGGGCGGCGTTTTTGCCGGCATCATTGTGAATGTCGGTTTTGCAAGCGTAAAACTTATAAAAAACAAGAAATTTTTGCCTGTCAGGGCAATGGTTGCCGCTGGCGAAATATTGATAAGCGTGTTTGTTTTTCTCGTATTGCAACTTGTTGTCGGACTTGAGGGGAGTTGGATGACTTTCCTTGCGATGATAGCACTTGTTGCAGGTGTAGATACGGCGATTGCATTTTCGACAAACAGCAAAATCAAGTGGTTTGAACTTCCCGCATTTGTTGAAATATTCGGTGTGATGCTGTTTGTAATCTTAGGCATAACGATTACAAACTTTTGGCATCCCGGCTGGGTGCTTTGCTTAATCGGAGTTATATTCGCAATCGGTGAAGGCGTCGCATTTGTCATAAAAAACAACAAAGAAAAGGCTGCCGCCGAAGACGAAAAAATCGTCAAAAAATACAAAAAAGAAGACGAGTCTTATTGGACCGCATGGAAAGGCTAAGTCAAATAATAAGTCTTTTAAAAGGTATTATCGAAAAAAAATTAAGCCGCTTGTTATTGCGCTTATCAGCAAAACATAACTTCTAAATTGCATTACAAGCGGTTTAAATAACAAAATAGATATATTAAAGGTGCTTTATGGAAAAAATATTGAAAGCAGAAATGTGGGACAAGATGCAATATTTGTTTCGCAATTACTATGACAGAATGGTGCACTGCGTGCAATATTATGATGGAAAACTTGATCTGTCGGTTTTAAAGAAAGTTCTAATTTGGACGATAGAAAAAGAACCGATTCTTCACTCGGCGTTCCACGGTAACGTTGTAGAGCCTTACTGGACGGTTGAGGACTATACACTTTCCGATTTCTTCACCGAAAAAGACAGCGAAGATCTGGAAACTGACATCAATGCATTTATAACAAAGACCGTTCCTGCGGACAGCAGCGTGCAGTTTAGGTTTGCGGTTTTCCACAGCGGCGACAAGGACACGATAGCAGTTATTGTAAATCACATGTGCATGGACGGCGGCGATTTTAAATACTTTATGAAGAAACTTGCCGAAAACTATAATAAGTTGCTGTCCGGCGACAGATCGCTCTCCATAAAAACCGGTAGCCGCAGTTATGATGCTGTCTATTCCAAATTGAGCGGAGAGGAACTGGAAACGGCAAAAAATCTTTATAAAAACATCAGCCAAGTCAAAGACGAGCACTATTTCCCCTTGACTGCGCCCTCTGATGATGACATCACGAGAATAATACGCAGAAAAGTGCCAAGAGAAACCTTTGCCGCTTTTAGAAAAATCGGAAAAACTATGGACGTCACCGTCAACGATTTGATGCTTGCGTTTTATGTGCGCTCTCTTTACGAAATCGGTATGTTTGAAGAAAGTGAAAGGTTGACTATTCCTTGCATGGTGGATTTAAGACGTCATATCGTCGATGCAGGTGCGGAAACGGGACTGACAAACCATACCGGATTTATGCAATGTTCCACCGCTAAAAAAGGCGAAACAATAAACGACACGCTGATTGAAGTGCTACGCTCTATTCGTCAATCCAAAAAAGATCCCTATATGGGACTTTACAGCCTGCCTCTGCTTAAACTTGCCTACGCAGTGTTCCCTTTCGTAATCAGCGAAACCGCAATCAAAATAGGGTACCTCAATCCGCTTATAGGAATGAGCAACGTCGGACTTTTGGACGATCGTGCGCTGAAAATGGGCGAGTGCAATTTGATTGACGCATTTATGACCGGCGCGGTGAAATACAAACCCTATATGCAACTTGCGTTAACTACCTTGCTTGGTGAAATCACCATGACAATCGCCATTCGCGGGAACGACGAAGATGAAAAAATCGTCAACAGATTTTTTGATATAATTTTGAAGAATATGGACGATTTTATCGAACTGAACAAAAACAAAATTGCGTAAAAACTTAAATATGCCTTCTTTGCGATAAATCAAAACTACGTAAAAGGCTTGAGCATGCAGTATAATATTCTGTAGAGCAATACTAATATCTTGTGAAATATAAAAACACAATAGGGGAGTGAACTTCACTCCCTTTTTTTGTTGTCACTTTGGCATATGTATGCTAAAATACCACCAAACAAGTAGAGGTGGGATATGAGTTTTGCAAAAACCTTGTTCGTTGCGGTTGATAAACTGTTTGACGGACAACAAAACGGCAGAAAAGAAACAAAATTCGACGACGTTAAGTTGGAAATTCAACTAGACATTCCTTACGGCGAGGACGAAGCGTGCAAACTGGACACTTACTGCGTTCCCGAGTTAAAGAAAGGCAAGTTCCCAGTGTTGATGTTGATACACGGCGGCGGTTTTGTGGCAGGCGATAAACATCGTCGCAGAGCACTTTCGCGCTGGAGCGCTGTCAAAGGTTATTTTGTGGTGAACGTCAATTACGGACTATGCCCCGATTACATTTTTCCGACACCTCTCGTGCATCTGGTTAAGGCACTTAACTGGGTGGAGAAAAATGCCGAAAAGTACAATCTTGATTTGGACAAAATGGTAGTGTCGGGCGATAGCGCAGGCGGGTATTATTCAGCGATGCTAGCAGGCATCTGCACCAATAAATCGCTGCAAGAAAGGCTGAAAGTTTCAACTGACGCCAAGTTTGCAGGTGCAATTCTAAACTGCGGAATTTATGACGTAGGAGCCGCTTTGAACGCAAAAATAGTCTTTGACATGGGCACCAAAATACTGAAAGACTTTGCTGGAGTATCCAAGGCGGAATTTGAAAACTATGAGTGGAAAGACATCTGTGCGCCCATAGATTTTGTGAACTCCGACTTTCCGAAGACTTTCTTAACTTACGCGGAAAAAGACTTTTTCTGCGGCGGACAGGGTCCCAGAATGATTAAAAGACTAAAGGAGAAAGGTGTCTACGTTGAAGAATATCATTCGATAAAATTCGGCAACAATCACTGTTTTTCACTAGGTTGGCGCGGAGCCGTGCCTGAAGAAAACAACGCCCTAACCTCTTCGTTTATGCAAAGATTTCTAAACGGTGAAGTGTAAAGGATAAATTAAAAAATTCGTTTTGGAAGAAGCGGGTTTCCCGCTTTTTTCATAAAAGGTGCAATTATGAAAAAGGTTTTGAGAGCAGAAATGTGGGATAAGACGCAGTATCTTTTCCGCAATTACTATGACAGAATGATGCACTGTGTGCTTTACTACGACGGTCTTATTGACGCTGAGTTATTGAAACAAGCGATTGCTTTTCAAGTTGAAAACGTGCCCGTGCTACACAGCCGTTATCACAACAATCCGATAA
>CAYJCS010000074.1:4216-7755 GCA_964368715.1 uncultured Bacteroidaceae bacterium
TTTCAAGTTGAAAACGTGCCCGTGCTACACAGCCGTTATCACAACAATCCGATAAAGCCCTATTGGACGGTGAACGACTTTAACGCGGATGATATTGTGACGGTGAAAGAAGTTGAGGACCTTGACGCCGAAGTTGACAAATTTGTCACACAGCGTATCCCTATTTTCAAGAAGGTTCAAGTGCAGATAGCACTCTTCAACCATAACGGAAAAAGCACTTTTATTATGGTTTCAAACCATATGTGTTTTGACGGCGGCGACTTCAAATATTTTGTCACACAGTTGTGCGCAAATTACACAAAACTGACTTTAGGTGACAAAAACTTGACAATAAAACACGGTTCACGCTCATACGATATGATATACAGCGGCCTTTCCGATGACGATAAAAAGACGGCGAAGGGGCTTTATAGAAACGTCAGTCAAGTGGCGGGCGCTCACGCATTCCCTCTTACACAAAAGCGTAAGGGCGATGTTAACCGCGTTGTCAGACGCACAATTTCTGCAGAGAAATTCGGCGCCATGCACGCGGCAGGGAAAAGATTTGGATTTACAATAAACGACGTTTTGTTAGCAGTGTATTTCAGGTCGCTGTACGAGCTTAGCGGGCTAGACAAAAACGAAAGCTACACCATTCAAAGTATGGTGGACCTTAGGCGTCACCTAAAACAAGGCGGAGCCGAAACGGGGCTTACAAACCATACCGGATTTATGTCTTGCACGATAAACGGCGTGGGTGAGGATATGAAAGACACTTTGAAAAAAGTGTCCGAGGCGATGGCGGATAACAAAAAAGACAAATTTTTAGGTTTATACGGTTTGCCTTTGCTTAATCTCGCTTATACCGTTTTCCCGCATTTTATCAGTGAGCTTGCAATCAAAATCGGTTACAAAAATCCGCTTGTGGGTATGAGCAACATCGGCCAAATCAAGCCTCAGGAATACAAAATGGGCAATGTCAATCTTTATGACGGCTGGTATACCGGCGCAATCAAAGGTAAGCCTTATATGCAACTGGCGTTTACAACCTTCAACGGCGCGGTAACGTTCAGCGTTGCGGTGTGCGGAAACAGCGACGACGACAAAATTATTGTTCGTTTCCTTGACCTGATTGAACGCAATATTGACGAAGCGGCAAGTATGGTCTAAAATCGGCTTATGAAATTCCCTTTCAAAAAACAAGCCAAAAATTCCGATAATGTGTCAAGCGGTAATGCAACCGTACAGAACATTGTTCTTACGGAAGATATTAACACCGCCACAAACGAGGGCAGAACGCAAATCGCCAGTTTTGTGTGGACGCTGGTTTGCGTCTTGTACACGGTTGTTTCGGTTATCTTGTTTGTGGTCAACAACTGGGTCCCGTCCAAATTTAACGCCGCACTCATCGCTTTGCTTGCGGTTTGGATTGTCGTGTTTATTGTGATCGTCGGCGTATCTTTGGGCACAAAAAACGCAGGCAAAGGGAAGAAAGCACTTGCCGCTTATAAAAAATTTATTGGAATTTTCAAGGGGCTTGTGAACATAATGTTCCTTGCCATTTCCGCTGTGTCTATGGCGGGTATCGCGGTGCAGGGCTTTGACGGAGTTGTGCAACTTTTGATGTTCGTTTTTACCTTCGTCGTTGCTATTGTTCAAGTCGCCTTAAAGATTTCCATTATTGTTATCAAAGCCGTTTATAAACAACGCGGCAAAAAAATCGCTGTAAAAGTCGTTACTTTCATTGACGGAAAGCAAAAGGAAAACATAATCCGCACGGCGGCAATGAAAAGTTTATACGGTCAAAAAAAAGACGGCAAAAAAAATTAAAAGGCAAAAATTCAGATTAATGAAATGAAAAGAGGAGCGGCGCTCCTCTTTTTTGTTATGATTTTTTTGTGGCGTTTCTATTTATAATAGAAATATTTTATGTTTTACGGATTTTATAGGGATAAGAATTCCTTTGTCAAATCCCAGGGTTTGTCGTAATATACACCGCTTTTTTCTGCGCTGAATTCGTCGTATGAGGATGCCCCGCCCAGGTTTTCCTTTGAAGAATAAAGCAAGAAGGGCACAGGCTCAGAGGAGTGCGTGAGGATTGATATTGGCGTGCGGTGGTCGGGCATAACAAGCATTGCAAAGTCTTCTTTTCGCTCTTCAAAATGACTCTTAATCGGGCAGATTATCTTTTGGTCAATAATCTCGATTGCTTTGATTTTGCCTTCCAAATCGCCTTGATGTCCGCACTCGTCGGGGGCTTCTAGGTGAATAAAAACGAAGTCAACTCCGCTGTCGAGGAGGGAAATAGCCGCCTGCGCTTTTCCGTCAAAATTGGAACTTAGGGTGCCCGTCGCTCCTTCAACATCCACGCTTGTCATTCCCGCTCCGATTGCAATGCCTTTTAACAAATCGACGGCGCTTATCATACCGCCGCTTTTGCCGAAGCGCGATTTGAAATCGTCAAGCGCAGGGCGGGTACCTTGTCCCCAAAACCATATGCTGTTTGCCGGTTTTTGACCGTTTAAAACACGCTTAACGTTGATTGGATGATCTTTTAGCAATTCGTAAGATTGCTTAATAAGTGAGGTTAGTTTTTCGCCGTATTTGCCTTTGGGAAGATAACTACCAATAACTTTTTTGCTTATGTCGTGTGGCGGTGTAAGGTTCATTTTGTCCTTGTCGCCGTCATCCGTTTTTGAGATAATCAGACAATGACGGTAACTGACTCCGCCGTAAAAACTGAAAATTTCGTTGCCACGTTTTTCGTTTATAAACCTCATCAACTCGCGGCTTTCTGCCGTTGTGATTTCGCCGGCGGAATAGTCTACCATCGTTTTGTTTTCAAAAGGTTCTTCGTCGCTTAATGTGACTAGATTTGTTCGTAGCGCCAAATCGTCGGCTTTCATATCTATGCCGATTGAAAGAGCCTCAAGGGGGCTGCGTCCTGTATAACACACTTTGGCGTCGTAGCCCAGCGCGCCCAAGTTTGCGACGTCGCTGCCGGGTTTCATGCCGTTGGGAACGGTTTTGACCATTCCTATTTTTCCGCTTTTTGCCATAGCGTCCATACAGGGTTTATGTGCGACGCAAAGGGGAGTCAGCCCGCCGAGTTTTTCGATGGGATAATCCGCCATGCCGTCGCCCAAAATCAATGCGTATTTCATAAGTGCCTCGCTTGTGTCGTTTTTAAAGTTTAGGGCTTTTTCTTGCATTTGTCAATTTTCTATGCTAAATTGTCAATACTTATGTGCCCTACGCGCACGCTGTTTTATTTTAGTAATTCAGGAGAAATATGCCGAGAAACACGATTGACAAATTAAATATTTTGCCGCCGGGAGCAATAAAACCCGAAGGATGGTTGCTTTCGCAATTAAAACTTACGAATAATTTGCAGAAAAAACTCGGTTGCAACAGCGAGCTTTTGCGTGACGGAGAGTGGGTAAGGGGCGAAACGTTTCCAAGGTACGTTCGCGGTTTGATTTTACTAGCCGGCGTTTTGAACGAACCCGTTTTAAAAGAAAAAATGGAAAGTTTCATGTCGCCGATTTTTTCAAGCGCCA
>CAYJCS010000075.1:0-7638 GCA_964368715.1 uncultured Bacteroidaceae bacterium
GACTTCATTTGCATAAAGTTCGATTGTCTTTGGTCCTATGTCAAGTCCCTGCCAGCCGTTAGGGATTTCGTCGCTGGCAATAATTTTTATGTCCGCATCGTTGCTGAAAGCGTTTGCAACTACGTTATCAAGAGGTAGCAAGAGTTTTACGCCCTTACTGCGAGCCTTTTCCATCAAACCTTTGGCGAGTTCGACTTTGTCGGCTTCCAAAAGACTGTCGCCGACACTGTGACCTAGCGCTTTCAAGAACGTATAAGCCATGCCGCCGCCGATAATCAGGCTGTCACACTTGTTTATCAAATTGTCAATAACGTTGATTTTGTCGCTGACTTTTGCGCCGCCCAAAATGGCAACGAAAGGTCTTTCGGGTGTTTCAACGGCAGCGCCAAGAAATTTCAGTTCTTTTTCAATGAGAAAACCGCTTACCGCAATCGGAGCATAGCCGTACTCAACGATGCCCGCTGTTGTGGCATGAGCGCGGTGTGCGGTGCCAAATGCGTCATTCACGTAAATTTCACAAAAATCCGCAAGTTTTTTGCACAGTTCTTCGCTGTTTTTCTCTTCGCCGGCATCAAAACGTGTGTTTTCAAGGAGCACGCATTCGCCGTCTTTCAGCGCGGCAACTTTTTTATGTGCGTCGTCGCCAACCAAATCAGTGGCAAATGTTACTTTCCCCGGGAAAATTTCGGACAATCTATCCGCAACGGGCTTAAGACTGAACTTTTTAACGTCGCCTTTCAGAGCTTTATCGATATATTTTTGCTTTGCGGCGGCTCGCTCGTCAGTCGGCAACGCCTCAATTGCCGCTTTCTCTTTTTTATCAAGACTGAAGCCGGGTGTAAAAATATTGTGAGGTTTGCCCATGTGAGAACAAAGTATCACTTTTGCTCCATGCTCTAATAAATACTGTATTGTGGGGATTGCTCCTTGAATTCTGTTTTCATCTGTAATTACGCCGTCAACCATAGGCACGTTGAAGTCAACACGGGTAAGGCACTTTTTGTCTTTGACATTGATGTCGCGAATTGTCATTTTTGCCATAAAACGAATCTCCTTAAAAAAATGTATCGCTTTAATATAATCAATTTTGTGCTTATTATTTTACCATATTCTGTAACCATACGCAACAAAAATAATACGTCTACTGCACATCAAAGTGCTTAACGCTCAGGAAAATAATTCCCCGTTAAAATAACTTTCGTAGTCAAAGTTTGAGTCAAACTGTATGTCTTTTTTTAATCAAAACAAAAGTCATCAGAAGCGTTAATAAAAAATAAAACAATACACTATTCGTGTTTCGTAACATAATTGTAGTATACGCATCGTGCTTTGTATTATATTAAACAACATCATTTTGTTTCTGTTTGTTCGTTTATCTTGGTGTTTTTTGTCGTCGTAACAATTATCGGTGCACTTAAAGTGTTTTAAAAAACGAATAATTAGTTAAGCTTAAAAATTTGAATGTACAAAATAACCATAACATTGAATGCAAAATGAAAACGAAATACAACTCATTATTTAAATAAAAGAATACAGCGCAACACTAAAATTTGGTCAGATGTCCTTTGTCTGAAAGTCCGCTGAAGTTGTTTTGCCTTAGCGCTTCGTAGCAGACTATTGCAACGGAGTTTGACAAATTTAGCGACCGAGCGGAGTCTATCATCGGTATGCGAAGTGTTTTATCATAATTGTCGTGCAAAAGTTCCTCAGGCAATCCTTTTGTTTCTTTTCCGAATATCAGATAATCTCCGTCACAAAATTTTGTTTCATCATAGCGTAAAGCGGCTTTCGTTGACAAAAACCACATATTGGCATTCGGGTTCTCTTCTTTTGCAGATTGCATAAATGCCTCAAGAGACGGATATTTTTTCACGGTCAAAAGGTGCCAATAATCAAGACCTGCGCGTTTTAAAGACTTGTCGTCAACCAAAAAGCCAAGCGGTTCAACAAGATGAAGTATGCAGCCTGTCGCGGCGCACGTCCTTGCGATATTTCCGGTATTTTGAGGGATCTCCGGCTCCACCAAAACTATATTTATCATTTTTCTTCCGAGTAATATGTTTTGTTTGCTTTAATTTTTTTGTTTAGGCTAAAGTTGTAAAGCAGCACTGTATTACGATTTTTTTGATTTCGGTTATTCTATTGTTCTGTTATTATTTTGATTAGTTCGTCGGCATTTTGTGCGATTATTGAGGCGCCCGTTTTCTCTAGCTGCTCTTTTGACCTAAAACCCCATGATACACTGATGCAGTCTACGCCCGCATTTTTCGCCGTTTGAATGTCAACTTCGGAATCGCCAATATAAACCGTGTTTTCATTTGTTGCGCCAAAATTTGAAATGACCTTATATAATAAATCGGGTGCGGGCTTTAAAGGGATGTTCCCCATCTCTCCCGCGGCGTAGTCGATAATGTCGCCGAAGTGCTTTTTAACCAAAGGTTGTACGGCATAGTCAGACTTGTTTGAAACAACCGCAATATGAACGCCGTTACGTTTCAATTCACCGAGTGCTTTCAGCACTCCGCTATATGGGAAAGTGTTGTCGGCGCAGTGTGTCGAATAATATTCGGTAAAATTGAGACGCAGTCTTTCCAAAGATTCTTTGGGGCAACCTATGGGCGTAGCGCGTTCGATAAGTCTTGATATGCCGTTCCCCACAAAACCTCTCACCTCTTCTTTTGTGCGCGGCTTAAAGCCTTCCGCTATAAGAGCGGAATTCAGTGCGTCGGTCAGATCCCCGAGCGTGTTAAGAAGCGTACCGTCCAAGTCGAAGACGGCGAGGGTATATTTCATATCTTATGCAAAAAGGTACAGCGGCACAAACAGTGCAACTGCAATGAGAATTGCCGCGGTAAAAACGTATGCCACTTTTCCGCCGACACCGGGGAGCGAGGCGTGTTTGTAGCCGTACCAAAGTCCGGCCAACACCACTGCCAAAGTTGATGCAAGAGCACACCAAATACCCTCGTAAGCGTAGGAGCCCTCAACAATCAAAATGATTGCAACAAGCCCCAAAAGCGCCGCAAGAATCAAGGTGTAGCAAATCAGTTGGTTGATAAACGATGAATTTGAACTTTTTGCCATATGCAACTCCTTTTAAAATCCTAATAAGATTAGTTTAGATAGTCGTCGATTATGTTGTATATATCGTCCAGCGTTTTTATTGTCGAAATTGCTCCTCTTATAGCTTTTGCGCGATCAGTGTTCTTAGCATAATGGCATAAATGCATTTTCATCACGTTTGCAACCGTGCGCGGCGGCAACTCTTGAAGCAAAACCGAAATATGCTCCAAAACGGTGTTCTTCAAATTAAACTCGTACGGTTTGTCATTAAATTTTGAAAAAATCCACGGTTTTCCAAGCGCACCCCGTCCTATCATAAACGCATCCGCGCCGCTCAACTCTTTGACATAATTCAAGCTGTCACAGTCGGTTATGTCGCCGTTTGCTACAACGGGAATATGAAGAGCATTCTTGATTTCACGGGTAATATTATGGTCAGGGGTACCGCTGTAAAACTGCTCCGCAAAACGCGGATGTACCGTGACAGCCGCCGCACCGCCCCTTTCAGCGGCAAGTGCGCATTCGAGTGCTAAAGGCTCTCCGCATTTTATGCCTGCGCGCAATTTGACAGTAACCGGTTTTTTGCTGCCTTCAACCGCTGCCTGAACAAGTTCGGTTATAAGCATCGGGCTATTCATAAGTGCGCTACCGTCGCCGTTTGAAACGATTTTTCTCACGGGACAGCCCATATTTATATCAATTATGTCAAATTTTTGTAAAGAGTCAAGACTTACCGCTTTATATACGTACTCGGGTTCGTGTCCAAAAATCTGCACAGCGACGGGAATTTCGCTTTCGGTTGTGTACAGCAGTTTTTCCGTACCCTTGTTGCCGTAACACAAGCCCTTGACGCTGACCATCTCCGTATAAGTCAAACCCGCACCGTAGCGAACGCATATCGATCGAAAACCCGCGTCGGTAAATCCGGCAAGAGGCGCAAGGAGAAGATTGGATTTCAACTCTACGTTTCCGATTTTCATATTATTTTTCGTTCTTTTCGGCGGCTTTTGCCTTATTCCAAAACACATCCAATTCTTCAAGAGTATAATCGGTCATAAGCTTGCCGTTTTCGGTAGCCATCTTTTCCACCGCGGCAAAACGCGATGCGAATTTTCTGTTGGCGTCGTGGAGCGCAATTTCGGGATCAACCTTGAAAAATCGCAAAACGTTGCATACGGCAAACAACAAGTCGCCCGCCTCTTCCGCGCGCGTATCTACGGTTGCCGCAAGCAGTTCCCCAAGTTCTTCTCCTACTTTTTCCGCGGCGCCGTTTACGTTGTCCCAGTCAAAACCGCTTTTTTTGGCGATCTTTTGAATTTTTTCTGAATAGAGCAATGCAGGAAGGTTTTTGGGCACTCTGTCCATAGCGTCGGTAGCAGACGTGTAGCCCTTTTCCTTTTTCTTGGCTTCCGTCCAAAAGACCAACGCTTCATCGGCGTTATTTGCATGGTTTTTGCCAAATATGTGCGTGTGACGGTCCAACAGTTTGCGACACAGTGCCGTAAACATTTCGCCCTCGGAAAACATTCCCTCTTCAAAGGAAATTTGAGTGTGGAAAACCGCTTGCAGCAATACGTCGCCGATTTCTTCAATCATCATATTTTTGTCGTTTTCATCCAACGCTTCAAGCAACTCGTAGCACTCTTCAATGAGGTTTATGCGTATACTTTGGTGGTTTTGAGCCCTATCCCATTCACAACCGCCGTCGCCGCGCAGCCTTTTCATAATTTCAGATAAATCAGAATAATCAAAAGCCTTATGCTCAACAAGATTTTCGCTTTCCAAAAGAATATAGCCATAATCATCTGCTTTAATTTGTGAAACGGTCAAAGATGCCTCTGGATTATCGTCGGCGTCGGCAAATATGTAAACCTGCTTTTCCGCGCCGTATAAGGAAACTATTTTTCTAATTACTGCGTCGAAATTTTCCTTTGTCACGTCGCAAAGCAACAGCGGAATTCTTTTGTTTGCAAAAACGAATTCTTTCGTGAAATCTTCTGTTTTATAAATTTGTACCGAACCCAAAAAAAGTTGGTCAAGTTTCATTTTTTTCACCGTACTCCCAAAAACGGATTATTCTATGCAGTCTTAAAAACACTCTTCTGAAAGGAAGCGAGCCCAATTCCGCCATGTCGAAAACGCCCGACAGAATGATAAGCCACACATATATCAATAAGAATAGCACAAAAGCGAGTGCGATAGCAACAATATAGTTGATTTGGAGTTCTTTGAAAAACATACAGCACAACGCGGTTATACCACCTGCGACAAGGCATAAAGCTATCTCGCGACTTATCCTTAGCGACGTATATTTCAAAAATGCCGCGTTCGTCAGCGCAAGCGCTGCAATACCTAGGCTCAACGTCGCGACAGCTGCGCCCTCTACGCCTATAAATCTGACCAAAACAAGAGATAAAACAGTTTTTATTATAATGGCAAAACCGACACTCATTACTGCATATTTGGTGCGGTCAAGCGCCTGCAAGAGAGAAACGTATATCTGCATCACGGACATAAGCACAATGTTTGGAGCAGTCAAAAGGAGCAGACTTTTTGACAAAATCAACTGCGACGGACTCAGTGTGGGATACAGCAGAGAAAGTATTTCGCCGGAGAACAAAAGTATAAAAAACGCCGTGGGGATGCCAATTGCATAGGACAGTTTTAGCCCCATTCTGCATTTGAAAAGGATAGAATCCATATCCCTTTCAGAGCGCGAAGCCGACACGGAAGGCACTATTGCCACCGCCAGCGACATAATAAGCACAACGGGCATATTTACAAGAGAGGTCACAGGGCCCGAAAGCAAACCGTAATCGGCGGTTGCGCGCGCGGTGTTTTCGCCAAACAATTTGAGCATATTGACGATTATCAAACTGTCAAAAAATGATGAAAGCGGAAGAAGCAGTGCGACAATGGCAATCGGAAAGGCTATCCTAAACGAAGCCGAAGCCTCCTCTTTGGTAACCTTGGCACGCGGTTGTTTTTGTTTGGTTCGCTCCCTGTAAAAGTAAACCGCAACAAGATATAAAAACGCGGCAAACTCCGAAACGGTTATACCTATAAGCGCACCGCAAACTGACGCGAGAACGCCCCTTGAAGCAAGTTTTATGGCAAGCGCAATCCCGACAGATAATTTTACAAGTTGTTCAAGTACATTCGAAATTGCGGTGGGATACATATACATGTGGCCTTGAAACCATCCTCTTAGTCCTGCAATTATCCCAACAAACAGGAGTGACGGCGCAATCACGCGGTAACCCAAAGCGATTTGTTCTGCCCCTTGCCACTTTGCAAGCGAATCCGAAAGCGCAAAAACCAGCAAAGCCAAAACAGCGGACAGCGCACCGAGCAAAGTCAATGCAAGCGTGAGGTATTTTTTCGGGTTTTCGTTTAACGACCTTTTCTCCGCGACGATTCTTGACAACGCTATGGGAATGCCGGCGGAGGAGAGCACACAAAAGAGCGCAAAAACAGGAAAAATCAGTTGATACATACCCATACCTTCCGCACCCAAAATATTGGTGAGAGGTACACGGTAAAGCGCGCCCAAGAGTTTTGCCGCCGCGCTCCCCGCGGCAAGCACTGCGGCACCCTTTAAAAGGCCTGTGTTACGCTTCTTTTTTTCGATAGTTTTTTCGGTATTCTTGGCCAATTTTTCAATCCGAGAGCACGGCGGAAAGCAACGCTGCGGCAAAGCGAATATATGAAATCTTGTTCTCGTCCGAAATATCTTCAGGCAGAGCGATAACCGCGCCAACCAAATCGCCTCTTACAATCACGGGTTCAACAGCAACGTATTCACTGACAGTGCCGCCGCCTACAAACAGTACATCGGTATCCGTTCCTTTTAAAAGCAGTGAACTGCGACTGGCAATCGTCCTTTGCATTGAGGGCGATGGTGTCAATCCAACAAATCGGTTTTTACCTTTGCCTGACGCGGCAATGACCTTGTCGGGAGTAACAACGTAGGCGTCGCAACCCACGTATTCGCTTATCATAGCGGCAACGGTTCTTGCAGCCGCACCGAAATTTTGAAATTCGGAATATTTCTTTATTATCAATCTGTCCTCTTCCGCCCTTATCTCCATTTCTTCACCTTCACGCAGGCGCATAGAACGACGTATTTCCTTTGGTATTACGATTCTTCCAAGATCGTCTATTCGGCGAACGATTCCTCTGTCACTCATAATAAAAACCTCCTTTGATGCTTTTAGTTTGCATTTCGGGAGGCTTATTATTCGCTGTTTGGATGTTAAAACTCAGATTTCAAAAAACTCGATTATTTCTTTTCCAAAACGTTTTCCAAGACAAAGGACGTGAAGTCGACGGATTCAATAAAATCGCGCGGCAAAAATTTCACTCTGTTGAACCGCACAAAATTAGTGTAGTGCGAACTCAAACAAACAGGCGTTGATATGTCCATTTTGTAACATATCTCTTGAATGTCTTTCAAAAAATTTGCCTGCGTGCAGGTGTGCGCACTCTCGTAAAGCACGTTTTTTTGCAGCCTGTCGCCAAGGTAAATCTTTGCCCAAATTTTCATCAGTACTCCGCGACTATTTCGCCGAAATA
>CAYJCS010000076.1:0-7570 GCA_964368715.1 uncultured Bacteroidaceae bacterium
GTATTGCGGAAAGGAGTTTAGGGTCTATGCAACTGACACACGCAAATACTGCTCCCGTGAATGCTATTTCAAAAGAGGAGCTTGAAGCGGACAACCTCCGCATCATCCGTTACCGAACCGCCCTTGCCTTGATGGAAAATCTCTTCAAGAAGGGTGGGATTTCGGAAGAGTCCTATGAGCGTTCCAAACGCCTGATCGCCTTCCGTCACAACATAAAAGTTAACAGTATTTATCGCTGATACCGCTTGACTTTTCGGGGCTTTAGAGTGATATATATAGTACCCAAAATCAATACAAAGGAGGAGCTATGAGAACCATAGAACAAGTACGATTCACGCCCTCCATACCTCGCCCTGAAAGGGTCGCAGCGTATGCCAGGGTATCCAGCGGAAAGGAGGCAATGCTTCACTCGCTTTCCGCACAGGTCGATTATTACAGCACCTACATCCGCCGTCATCCCGGTTGGGAGTATGTGGGCGTTTACACCGATGAAGCAAAGACCGGCACCAAAGACAGCCGAGAGAACTTTCAGCGGTTGCTTGCCGATTGCCGTGGCGGTAAGATTGACCACGTCATCACCAAGTCGGTCAGCCGATTTGCCAGGAAACAAGCAAACAACCTTTTACACCACTATAACAAGGGAAGCTGAATTTCCTATTGAGCCAAGAGGGCGGCTAGAGCAGGTTGATGAGCTAAGCGGAAAAACTAAGGAAGAGCAGCTGTTAGAATACTGCCAAGAGCCAAAGAGCATACAAGAAATACTGTCATTCCTAAAATTGAAATACAGCCATTGGACGCATACAAACTACATTGATGCGCTGGTAGACGGCGGGAAATTGAAACAGACGATACCAAGATTTAAGGCAAGTATGAGCCAAAGGTATGTTGCAGCCGATGTCGATATACCCATACCGACTGACGAAAGTATAATAGAGTTCTGCAAAATCGGCAGACGTAAAAAAGAGATAGGCGAACATTTTAGGCTTAGCATGTACCAAGTCAAAGTTCACACCGATCACCTTGTGGCAGACGGCAGGTTAAAATGCCCTGATATTATGAATCCAAAGAATCACTGGCAAAGGTATGTAAGCACAGACGCACCTATAGTAGAAACAGACATTATTCTTGAAATGTGTCAAACACCACGAACAAGAGCCGAGATGGCTGAACGGCTAGGCTTCGAAACGAAATACATTCGCAGGTACACAGAGCCGCTAATCCAAAATGGTAAACTTAAATTGACAATTCCCGAGCGGCCAACAAGTGTGAATCAAAAGTTTGTGATTGCCGAGTACGAGATGCCGATTTTATCTGAAACGGAAATTATAGAGTATTGCAATACACCAAGACTAAGAAAAGAGGTAGCACAGCATTTTGATGTCCCGCAATACACAACTGACGGATACTTACTTGACCTTGTAAAGAAGGGAAGGCTGAAGTACACGATTCCATTATCACCGCAAGCCAAGCAACAACGATATGTGGTCGTTGATTTTGATATAATGGTGCTATCGGAAGAAGCCTTGATAGAATTTTGCGCGACGGCGAAAACCAAAGCAGAAATATACGAGCACTTTGGATACAGTTCCAAAAGCGGAATAACAGCACACATTACTGTGCTTATAGAGCGCGGCAAACTCGCATATACAATACCCGAACAGCCAAAACACAAACGGCAGAAATACATAGTAGGATAATCTTATGCGTTATCCATAAGTAATAGTAAAGAAAGATTCAGGCACAAATGCTTGAATCTTTCTTTATATGTCCCATAATCGAAACAGTAAAACTTGAAATGTGACCATAGTTGTGTTATAATTGACACAATCAAAAGGAGAGGGTTATGGCAAAAAGCGTTAATCAGAAGATAAAATTATTGCGATTGCTGGAAATATTAAAGGCGGAAAGCGATGAGAGCCGCCCACTTTCGACGAATGAAATTATTGGGCTATTAAAGCGTGACGGAATTGAGTGTGCAAGAAAGGCTTTGTACGATGATATTACATTACTTAATGAGTATGGTTATGAAGTTGTGACGGTTAGGGCAAAGCAGAATTTGTACTATATCTTAGACCGAACCTTTGAGGTCGCTGAGCTTAGGATATTGCTTGATGCGGTATCGTCCGCATCCTTTATTACAAAAGAAAAGTCAAAAGATTTGAGCAATAAAATTGCCGCACTTGCTGGGACGCAAAAGGCGGAACTCTTAAAACGGAACACTGTATATTTTGATACAATCAAGCATACGAACAAGCAAATATATTATATTGTTGATGTAATCGAGCGGGCGATTGCGGATGACAAACAAGTAGCGTTTTGTTATTTTGACCTTGATTTAGATAAAAAGAGAGTGTACAGGCGCGATAAAGCGCGATATATTGTCAATCCCGTCGGGCTTATAATGTCAGGCGGCAATTATTATTTGGTGTGTTACAACGATAAAAGAAAGCTGCTTACAAATTATCGGGTAGACAGAATGAGCGACGCCACGATGGAAGAAAAAGACAGAACGCCTGCGACCTGCGTAAAAGAATTTGAAAGCTACAAGACTCAAAATCTTGCTTTCGGGATGTTTCAAGGTAAAGAGGAGAATGTTGCATTAAAAGTCCATAACTCACTGAATCAAATCATATTTGATAAATTTGGGGAAGACACAAAGCTGAATAAATTAGATGATGAATACTTTACTGTAACCGTAATCGTGCAGCTTTCAAATCCATTTTTTTGTTGGTGCGGCATGTTTGGCGATAAAATTAAAATCTTATCGCCGCAAAGTGTTGTGGATGCATTTGTAAATAATATTAAAATGACACTGAATCAATATTAGCGGAGGAAGCATAAAAATGAAATATAAATTAATTGTGCATAAGCCTAAAGATAAAGATGATGCCAATGACGCTGTGGGCGATGATGTGATTTGCATCTATCTTTATATGTCCGCACATATCGCAACTGACTGCGACCTAAAAATAGGAAACGATATACAGGGTGTTTTATGGCTAATGGGACGAGCTATATGATAAAAAGTATTACCTTAGACAACGGCATCGAGATGGACACATATCTTGCGGGTAAAGATGATGACTTTATCGATTTGCCGGAAAAGCATTTATTTTAGGGGGGGGTAATATGAAAGTTTCAAGTACGGAGATTGCAGAGTTCATTCAGAAAAAAATCACTACATGTTTTCAAGGTGACGGTTGTTATATTGACCTGATATCGGGTGACATTCAAAAAGAATTGAATATAAAAGATAGCACTCCGCAAGTTTGTGCGGGGATGCTCAAAGCGGCGGAGCAATATCCTCATCAGATAATTGAGAGACCGTTTAAGTGGATGGGAACGCGGCTTAAAATACGTTATTATAGGGATGCGTCGTCAAAAGCCGCCGATGAAATAATAGTGACAATTATTAGAGAGCCAAAAGGTTCGGCATCTGCGGAAAACAATCCAAAGCAAAACAAAGTGCGCATTGGGAAGGAAAGTGCAAAGGCCAAATTACCTAGTCCATCTGCGGAAGAAGTGCAATTTTACTTAAAATCATGGGAAGGATTAAACAACTATGTCAAGCAGGAAGAGGCACTTTCAAAGTTATTTCATGTGACATATCCAAACAACAATTTGATAGACGAGGTGCTTATTAAGGTTTGCGCATTAAATGCTTTTTACAGTACAAATATTTTTGATGTTTTTAGGGTTGCGGAGCATATTGTACAGCTTGACATTGATGATGCACTACAAAGTGGCGACCAAAATTTAGTAGAAAAGATAGCAAGAATTGATGACAAAAGTAATAATAATTATTCATTTGCTACAAAGTATTGTAGCCATCACTTTGCTGATAAATATGCGATATATGATTCGTTCGTGCATAGGGTTCTTGTCTATTTTAGAAAAGCCGACGGTTTTTATGATTTTTCAGACAGCGACTTAAAGAAATATTCTACATTTCACAAAATTGTTCTTGAGTTTCGTAAGTTTTACAATTTAGAGAAGTTTAGCATTAAAGACATTGATAAATATTTGTGGCAGCTCGGCAAAGAGTATTTCCCGAAAACATACGGAAAGAAAAGAGGGGCGTCAAATGAGTGACAAAATAAAGTGTTGGCAATGCGGCTCGGAATATGATGAAGATGAGTGCTTTTGTCCGGAGTGCGATGCCGATATCGAACCAGATGAACCAACAGATAGTGCTTTGGCTGCAAATAAAATTGCACAAAAGCCATACTTAGCGGTAATATGCTCTCAGTGCGGCGGCGGAATAATGTTAGGTAGCAATGGAATGACTGGGACGTGCAGGCACTGCGGTACTGCATTTGTTGCGAACCCTAGTGTTGTTAAGCCCAGTGCTAACCAAGATAGCAAAATAACAGCAAGTTCTGTGTATAAACCACCCAAAACCAGTCAAAAGAAAAGTGCAAAAATTTGGGCTAAATTATTTGCCGAGCATACGCCGAATTGTCAGTTTTGCGGGGAACCACAGGATTTAACAATCGGATACTTATTTCATGAAATGAAGTACCTACTTCGCTGCAAACACTGTCAAGCCGAGTTTAAGTGTGATTTTACGTTCGGCGGTAAGATGAAAGAGTGGACTGCTGAAATTGTACATTGTGGTAATTTGCGCACCGTAATTTGGCGCGCCTGGGACGTAGCTATGAAGCTATAGGAGGTAAAGATGAAATTAACTATTGAGCAACAGCTTATTCTCGACGGCAAGCAAGGCGAGGAAATGGCAAAAATTATGAAAATGCTCGTGATGTACGGAGATACCTTCGGCGCCGAGGAAATGGTGCCGGTAAGCTCTACCTACGGGCATATTGTAACAAGCTTCGGCGTTATCGTCATTAAGGGCGTATTCGATATGATGGACGAGCTTTTGGCGGCGAACGTGGTTTCCAAGCAAAAGTTTTCCGCCGACCCGCGTCCTTTGGATAAAAACGTGCCGAAGAATTTTTTGCAGGACATTGTCTTTAAGGTAATGTACGGACCGCAAAAAAGATACGAGGAGCAATTAAAAAAGATAGGACTTTTAAGCGAGGACGCCTTTACCTGCGCTTGTTATTTCGACGAGGTGGGAAATAAGCCGAAAAAGGGCGACATTTTATCCTGGGCGGAGTCGAGCGCCGTTAACTACGCAAATTCCGTTTTGGGCGCAAGGTGCAACCGTAATTCGGGCATAATAGAAATGTTCGGTTCGATTGTCGGCTACGTGCCCTACTTCGGACTTTTGACCGACGAGGGAAGAAAAGCCTCCTGGATAGTCGAAGTAAAAACCTCGAAAATGCCCGAGGCGCAGCTTTTGGGCTCCGCTATCGGAATGAAGGTTTTGGAGGACGTGCCTTATATTAAGGGCTTGAATAAATGGCTCGGAACGGAGCTTAGTAAGGAGACGTGCGCGTACCTGAAGGATTTCGGCGCGGCGACGGCTTCGAACGGCTCGGTAGGACTATACCATATCGATAACCTCACTCCCGAGGCGGCGGAAAGCGGAGAAGGCTTGATTAAGGACAACGCCAAGGTTTATGTAATCGACGACGCCGAGCTTTCGCGCGTGAAAAATTCCTATCCCGTAATGTGGGAGGACAAGAACGCCAAGCCGAAGCTTTGCTTCATGGGCTGTCCGCATATGACCCTGTCGCAGTTAAACGACTGGACGGACAAGCTGGAAAGCAAGCTGGCGGCAAAGGGCAGAAAAAAAGTAGCGATTAAGACGGTGTTTACCTCGGCGCCCGCCGTGCTTAAGGAATTCGAAAAAACGGAAAAAGCGGCTAAGCTGAAGGCGATGGGCGTAGTGGTTTCTTATATATGTCCCCTTATGTATATGAATAATCCGCTTTGCGCGAAAATGCCGGTTATAACAAACTCCAATAAATTGAGAACCTACACGACGTCGAGATATTATTCCGACGATGAAATTCTGGACCAAATCACAGGGGGTAACAAATAATGGAAAAAATATTCAAGGGACGCGTAGTAGTAGAGGGCACGGCGAAATTATCGGCGCTTGTATCGCACGGCGGTTTTAACACTCTAGCCTCGTTCAAGGACTGTAAAACGGGCAAAAACATTTGCACCGACCAAAACAATCCCGATTTATACGGTAAATCTACCGTCGGAGTTGCCTTATGCCTGCCCCAAACGATAGGCTCGACAACGGGCGGAATGGTGCTGTACAATGCGGCGATAATAGGCTGCAATCCGGGCGCGCTGCTGTTTTCCAAGCCGATAGACTCCTTGGCTGCGGCGGGAGCTATCCTCGCCTCGGTGTGGACGCCCAACAATATCCCCACGGTGGATAACCTCGGCGACGAATTCCTGTCGTACGTAAAAGAAGGAATGACGGTGGAAATTCTTCAAGGCGGCGAGATTAAGGTTTCGGACTGAATTATAGCTGTTTTACTTAACGTGCACGTAGTCGGGCGGCTATAATTCGTTTGCTCTGCGTTATAAAAGCTTGTAATACTACCGGTATTACGGCGATTTTCTGCCTTGCTAAGACAAATTCTATCTCGCCCTTTATACCGTACACGTTAATTAAAACAGCTATAAAACGGGGCAGTCTCGAAAAGCGACGCTTTCCGAGACTGCCCCGATATTCGGAGGACAAGTCTAATTTTTCCGATTTTTCCTAATTATTAACTTATTACCGAAATAGGTTTTGTTTATTTCGGCAATTAAAACCGGTTTGAAAGGCGATTGTAGGGCTTTATAATGCCGCAAGCGATTTTCGTTCCCGAATTTCCCGAGGGCTGAGAGGTGAAATCGTCGGGTTTCAGATGAATTATCATTGCCTTATTAATTACCGAACGCACGTTAAACCTATCTGTTAAAAAAAGGTCGAACGCGTAGCCGTTGTTGGAAAACAGCGGCGGTAAATCGCCCGCGTGGTAGGGGTGAAGCGCGTCGGTCGGATTAAAATGAACTTCGGCGCCCGCAAACGGGTCGTCGCCGTATTTAGTACAGTTTTCTCCCGAATGAATGTGAAAAGCGAAAACTCCGAAGCCTTTATTTTCCTTATCGGGCAGATTATAAGCCTCCGTAAGAACCAAAACGCCCTTATTTGTTTGGTAAAATTCCACCCTTGCCCGCAGAGCGGGATACGCGACCGAACCCTTAAGAAGGGCAAACGCGTTCGGTGCGTTTCTTGCGATAAAGCTTAAATTATCGTTTGACGGCATATTTTTTTCTCCCTTAGCGATATATACTTAATATATGCGTAAAAATAGCGCTTCGCGCTTAGCTTTGAACAAAAAAATAAAAAAATTCGACAAATTCAGTCAAAAATATTGATTTTTGGAAGCTTATATAATATACTTAATTACATAAGCTATTACGTAAATTACGGACAAAATTGGATTTTTCCCTTTTGTTCGATCACGTAATGTAATTTTTAGGAGAGAAAAACGTATGGGCAAAAGTAAATTGGAAATCAAAAAAAGAAACTCGGAGGAAATTGTTTGTTGGCGCGTCGAGGGTGAGGAAATTACCCCGAACACCGTTTTGGAATCAGGCGCAGGCATAACGCTATTGGTAAAGGCGGAGGGAAAAACCAAGGTTTGTATGAAAA
>CAYJCS010000077.1:0-7555 GCA_964368715.1 uncultured Bacteroidaceae bacterium
TTTTTTCTAATTCTTTTAATAGGTCGTCGCAATCATTCGAGAAAATTTCAAGCACAAGCGGATTGCCTAGATCCAGGCTGAATATTCCCAAAATCGATTTTGCATCCACAATATATTTTCCGCTGTGCAACGCCATTTCGTAATCGTATCGCGCGGTTATATTCACAAACTTTTTGACTGTTTCCGCCAAATTAAGGCTTATGGTTACAGATTTCATTCGCTTCTCCTTACCATTTGTTGTGGACTTTTTCCGCAAAACCGATTTCGTCTTTAAGTTCGATAACGGTGCCGTCGTCCAGTACGCATTTGCCACTGATTTTTCCAAAAACTTGATGAGGTATCATGCACATAAATTTAAGGTCAAACGGCTCGTAGCGATCGATTATCGGTTCAAAAACACAATCCATTCTTCCGTCTTCGCTTACAAATTTCCATTGTTCCATATAGCGCGGATTTCCCTCTTTATCACCGGGAATTTGAAATTCAACCTTGCAAGGCAGTTTGTGTGATTTTCCGTCATAAAAAAGCATATCTTCTGTTGCAGCAAAAGTATTGCCAAAACCGTAGCCTAAATTCCAACCAAATTTCTTTCCGTTTTCAAGGGTGGTTTGCAAACTGCCCCAATACCAAGTGTTGTCGTATGTCCAAACTCCGCGTCCCCAGTCCAGTGTGGCAAGGGAATCTGATGGATCAAATTTGCATTCCTTATCGTTTAGCCAAAGTGTTCCCTCGGCTTTCATGCAGTTGATTTTTTGGTTAAAATAAAAATATTTGTCGGTATCAAAAGGCGTTGCAATAACCATGCTCTCTTTTGGTGCGTCGGTCAAAGTGACGTCAAATTTTACATTGCAGCCTTTTTTGTTGGCGTTTGGATATTCGCCTCTCAAGCGTCTGACCACTCCGTCGTTTTCAAATTTCATCCATACTTTGCCGTTTTTCCACTCGCAGTCGCCCTTTTCAGAAGTTTCGGGCATTTTAAGTTTGCCCATCGGGAAAAAGAAAATGGAACTGTTTGTGAACTGCGCGGGAGTGATATAGTCCATAATGGAAAGTGACAGCGCACCGACGTATCCCATATCCGCGATAGTCACGCAAAGCGCAAATTCTTTGTTAGAAACAAAATAGTAATCCCATTCTTTGATGCGGGCGGGTTTTGCTTTGATGTCCGCGCGCTTATAGTCCCACATCATCTTTTTGGCATATCCCGGCTCGGCTATATTGCCGCTCTCGTCAAGCAGGAGCTTGCGCTTCAATACTTCGTGTTGTTCTTGCATGTTTCCTCCGTCTGTACCCGTTGATACAAACTGCATTCAACGGTTTATGTAAAAGATTTTATAAATTCAAGGTATGCATTGGCACGCTCTTCGGCGGCCGACTTTTCCGCATCCGAACTTGCCGCATAAATTTTAAGTTTTGGCTCCGTGCCGCTTGGTCGCACGCACAACCAGTCGCCGCGCTCCAAATTCAACTTTACGGCGTTTGTTTTCGGCAGATTTAGAGTCTTGTCAACTCCACCCGCAAGGTGACGAACACCTAGGCTCAAATCGTCGGCCGCAAGAACTTTGCGTCCCAAAATTTCGTCAAAACGCGTATGCTTGATTTTTTGCATTATCGCCGCCATGTTATCCATTCCGTCAATACCGCCGAAAGTTAATGAGATTGATTTCTCAACAAAATAGCCGTATTTTTTATAGATTTCTTCAAGCACCTCGTGTATACTTTGCCCCTTGCTTTCGTAATAGCAAATCATTTCGGCAAAAGTCATAGCCGCGACGACGGCGTCTTTATCCCGTGAGTGCGTACCCACAAGCGAACCGTAACTCTCTTCAAATCCAAAGACGTAGGTGTACTCACCGCTTGTTTCCCAATCTGCAATTTTTTCGCCTATGTATTTAAAACCTGTCAGCACGTCAAACGTTGCAACACCGTAATTGTCGGCGATTTTTCTTGCAAGTTCCGTTGTTACTATAGTTTTGACAATCGCACCGTTTTTAGGCAAAGTTCCTTTCTCGGCTTCGCGTTTCATAATGTAGTCGGCAAGCAAAACACCGATTTGGTTGCCGTTTAAGAGAACAAATTTATTGTTTTCGCCTCTGACGGCAATGCCCATACGGTCGGCGTCGGGGTCCGTTCCGATAACAACGTCGCTGCCGATTTTATCCGCAAGTTCAACTCCCATTTGAAGCGTATCTGCCTCTTCGGGATTTGGCACTCTTACAGTTGAAAAATCCGTATCGGGAAGAGCCTGCTCGGGCACAACCGCGACGTTTATTCCCATGCGAGAAAATATCGTAGTGACGGGCATATAGCCGCTTCCGTGAATCGGAGTGTAAACGATTTTCACTTTGCTTCCGAATTTTTCGACCTGCTCTTTTGACAGGGAAAGTTTTTCGATAGCTTCAAAATAGGCGTCGTCTACGTCCTTGCCGATTACCATAATATTTTCATCGATTTTTTGATTGTTGAATCCGTTTATGCTGTCGGAATCAAGCACCGCACAGCCTTCGTTTATGCCAAAATATGGGGTTGAGGATATAAATTCGACAAGTTTATCCGTCGATTCGGGCGACATCTGCGCTCCGTCCGGGCCGTAAACTTTGTATCCGTTGTAAATTTTGGGGTTGTGAGAAGCCGTTATCATAATGCCGCACTCTGCGTTTAGATGGCGAATTGCAAACGAGCAAAAAGGGACGGGGCGGACGTTTTCAAACAGCCAAACTTTGACGCCGTAATTTGACAGCACTTTTGCCGAACTGACAGCAAATTCACTGCTGAACTTTCTGGTGTCGTAACTTATAACCACGCCGCGAGCCGCGGCTTCAGCGCCCAGTGAATTTATAAAATCCGCCAATCCTTTAGTTGCGCGTTTTACCGTAAATCTGTTTATTCTGTTGGTGCCAAGGTCAATAATCCCGCGCATTCCAGCCGTACCGAATTCCAGCGGTTTATAAAACATTTCTTTTTTTTCTTCTTCGGTCAAAGAGGATAGACGCTTGCGCTCCGACTCGTCAAGTTCATTATTATGAAGCCATTCGCTGAAATAATCTTTGTAGTCCATGCACCGACGCAGGATACCTGCACCCCTTCGTTGTACTATGTTAGATTATAACTCTCCG
The DNA here is from genome assembly GCA_964368715.1 of uncultured Bacteroidaceae bacterium. Lineage (GTDB taxonomy): Bacteria > Bacillota > Clostridia > Christensenellales > CAG-917 > RGIG4097. The sequence goes on from CAYJCS010000077.1 coordinate 3,117, forward strand.
CGCGGGGCTGTGTCAATATCGGATATGGTTTGAGACTTTGTGCCTCGAAGTATTACTCGCTTTTGCGGCGCATAACTGTCTGTGCGGATTTTTATGCTGTCAATCATTTTCCCGTCGGCAAAATATTCCAAATAACCGACTGATTTAATGCCGTTTTGCCCGAAGGAATCAATCTTTTCTTCGCCTATATTTAAAGTATCGTCGTCAACGTAAACGGTCTCCATCGGCACCGTGCCTGTGATTGCGTAACGACGTCTGACACTGCGCCCAGCAACACCGTAAATTTCGCACTTTAAAAATCTGCCGTCCGCGTACATTTTGATTGTTACGGGAGCAGACAGAGTGTTTGCAAATCTAAGGTCGCTTGCGGAAGAAACCATAGCATCAAAAGACGGTGAAACGTATGACACGGGCAAAGAATGCGGTTGCACTCTTGTGATGGCAAGGTCGGCAAGCAATGCACAATTATAGATTGTGGTTGAAACCTGACAAACTCCGCCGCCAGTGCCCTCCACAAACTCGCCGTCACGGATTATGTTTGCTTTTTTGAAGCCTCTTTCCTCGCGTCTTGGACCGACGACGTCGTTAAATGAAAACTCGTCTTCGGGATAAAGCACCGTATCGTTGATTTTGGAAGCCGCAAGGGCAATATTGTGTTTGCGGTTTTCTGCGCTCTCGCCGTAATAGGTTGAGAAATTTGCAATAAGCCCGACTGCGGGGACCTCAGCCGATGCAATGTTTTTGACGCCCGAAAATGATACAAAAAAAGCCATACAACATTGTATGAGAAAGAAAAGCACTCCGACACGTTCAATAATTTTTGTAGTGCTCTCCGTTTTGTTTGGCTTTAAAAAAGCAAAACGCATACTTCTAGTATGCGTTGAAGAGGCTCGGTTATTCGCTTTGAGACTTTTTGCAATCGGAAAATAAAGGTCAATTTACTTTCAGTGCGCGCAAAGTTTTGGCACTCGGTTCAACGCTGAAATGCCTGTCTTCTTCACCGTGAAAATCACTACCGCCCGTTTGTAGAAGTCCGTATCTGTCGGCAAGCGACTTAAGTGCGCGCCGCTCCCCTTCGGTGTGTGTGGGATAATCCGTTTCTATAGCGCCCAGTCTGAAAATCTTTAAGCCGGAAACCAACAGTTCCAACTTTCCTTCTTGGAGATATTTTTTGGGATGTGCCAAAGAAGATAATCCGCCGTAGCGTCCTATCAATCTGACTGCCTCCAAAGGCGTGGTGCGTTTGACTTCGGTATATACCTTTCCGTGCGACCCCAGATAGTTTTCAAATGCGTCGTTTATATCTTTGCAAAAGCCCAGTTCCACCATCTGCCGCGCCATGTTCAATCTGCCTATTCCGTCCGCTGTAGGGTCAATATCAAGATTTATCCCAAGTCCGTTGAGTTTGTCAAAAATCGCGGCGTTTCGCTCTTTGCGCATATCTTTGACTCCTTCAAGTTCCTCTTTAAAATCCGGATTGCGATAGTCGATATTGTAGCCGAGAATATGAATTTCACAATTTGAAAAAGACGATATTTCTATGCCGGGAATAACCTTTATGCCAAGCGCTTCGCCTTCGGCAATCGCCTCTTCAACTCCGCTAACGCTGTCATGATCGGTTATGGATATGAGTTCAAGTCCGCTGTTTTTTGCCCAACGCACTACCTGAGTTGGAGTCATGGCCCCGTCGGAACAAGTGGTGTGCAGATGCAAATCAGCCTTCATCTTCTTCCTCCGGAATATCGTCAAGTATATCAGCGGCAACTTCATCAATTTCATCAAGTCCGCCGATTAAATCGATATCTTCGCTGTCAACTTCGATTTTTGTGACTTTTGAAAGTTTTGTGCCGATGCTTGCACTCTTGCGTTCGGCTTCGTCTATGGATTTTTGCACGCTTCCGACACGCGTTTTAATTTGAGATAGGTATCTGCTGAAAACGCCGAAATCCTTTTGGAACTGCCCAAGCAGCACCGCAATTTCTTTGCTGCGTTTTTCAATTGCGACCGAGCGGAATCCCATTCGCAAACTGTTTAAAAGTGCCGAAAGAGTGGTCGGTCCGCACACAACAACTCTGCATTCAACTTGCAGTTTGCTCAGCAAATCCGTGTGTTTTACAATCTCGGCATAAAGACCTTCGATAGGCAGGTACATTACTGCAAAATCCGTTGTTTTGGGTGGGCGGATATATTTGTCGCGTATGGAGCGCGCCTGTTTTAAAACCGCGTCACCAAGAGCTTTGGAGTAAATTTCAATCGCGGCAGTATCACCTTGGGCAGATGCTTCGACAAGCCGCTGATAGTCTTCAAGCGGAAATTTTGCGTCAATGGGCAAAAACACGGTTCCATCGCCCTGCCCCGGCATCTTTATGGCAAAATCCACTCTCAAATCTTCACCCGTTCCGCGAGTAAATTGCGCCTGTTTGACATACTGATCTGGTGTAAGTATTTGCGATAAAAGACTATCCAAAGAAACTTCGCCCCAAGTTCCTCTTGTCTTTACGTTCTTAAAAATTTTATTTAGGTCGTTTACGTCGCTTTGCAAACCCTGCAAAGCGTTGAAAGTTACGTTTATCTCTTGCAATCTTGCTCCGACAAGTTTGAAAGAATCGTTAAAGCGCTGTTCAAGTGTAGTCGCCAATTTCTCGTCAACGGTGGCGCGCATTTTTTCAAGTTGCTCGGCGTTGTCTTTTCTGACAGCGTCAAGAGTCCTTGAATTTTCTTCCCTTACGTACGCGAGATTTTTGGAGTTGTCACTTTTGATATCGTCCAGTTTTCTGTCGACGTTAATCATAAAGTTGTCAAAACGCCCCGTCAAATCGCGCGTGTAGCTTGACTGCGCATTGATTGCACCGGTAAGCATTCCGTTTTCCTGACGAATTGTATTTATGACTTGCTCTTTGAGTTCGTCTTCCGCGCCTAACGCATTCTGTTTGTTTTTCTTGTATATCAAAAAAGACAGCGCGGCGGCGACCAGACTTAAAGCACAACAGATGGCAATCAAAACGTACAAAGCGGTCATAACTTTTCTCCTTTTTTCTTGAGATATTCCATCGCCTTCTCCCTATCACGCAAAACGGGGTTCATAATCGTTTCTCTCCACAACTGATACAAAATCATGCCGCGGAATTCCTCTTTGACGCCCATTTTAATCAGATCTTCACCGCCAACGTTAAGTTCGCGTATGGACAGCGGGGCACCCTCAAAAATCAAGTCGTTATATACATTCCTCACAAAATTTTCTTCGAGAGGATAACCGGACGACGCCTTGGCGTCTGCGTCTTTCAAATCCGCAAGGTCAAGGGCAATATGGGCGCGCTCGGCGATGAACCATCTAAGTTTGCTCATCGACATATTACCGCTGATGTTTACCATATGAGCGGCAACAAGATCAACAATTCTTTTGGCGCGTGCCTTTGGAAATTTCAACATTGCAAGCCTACTAGAGACCATTTCCGCACCCACAGAATCGTGCCCGTACATATTGCCGTTTTTGTCAAAACAAGGGCGTTTGCCCACGTCGTGCAAAAGCGCAGCCCATCTGATTTGCTTGGGCGCAAAACGGAAGCATTCCAAAGAGTGATCAAATGCGTCGTATATATGATATTTAACGTTTTGTTCAAGACCTTTCAGAGCGGCAAGTTCGGGCAACAAAATCTCGTCTAGACCCAATTCGACAAGCAGTTTTATTCCCCTGAAATGGGCGTCAATCAGTGTTAGTTCCGGATGAGCGGTGTCGCTGACAAAAATTTTATCCAGTTCCACTAGGATACGTTCTGTGCTGATATCTTTGACCAAATTCACGTTTCGCTTAGCCGCATTAAACGTTTCCGAATCGATTTCAAAGCCAAGTTCGGCGGCAAAACGGACAAGCCGCAGGATTCTAAGTCCGTCCTCCGAAAACACTTTGTCGGGATTGTCCACCGTCTTAAGAACTTTGTTTTCAATATCGTTCTTCGAGTTTAACAAGTCGATTATTTGGTCTTTAGCAATATCGCGATACAAAGCATTGCAAGTGAAATCTCTGCGCTTTGCATCAAGGAAAATATCCTTTGTAAAACTCACTCCCAGCGGCTGATGTTTGCCGCTATCAGGATAACTGTCTGTTCTGAAAGTGGTGTATTCCGCGTTAAATCCGCGCGCTTTTATGAGCACCGTTCCCACTCTCAAATTTTTGTCCGAAACCTCAAAACCCGTATTTGATAACAGCGTTTTGACCTCTTCAACCGTCAATTCGGAGCAAAGGTCAACATCGTGACACTCCAAGTTTAAGAGCGTGTCACGCACATATCCGCCCACAGCATAGAGTGGGGATTTTGCAGGAAAATGACTTGCAAGTTTTTTGAGGTTGTTCTCAACTATGTTCATTTATTTTGAATATACCCAAGGTGCCAAAACGCAAACTTCCGGCAAATTTCTGTATTTTTGGTCGTAGTCCAACC
>CAYJCS010000078.1:0-7253 GCA_964368715.1 uncultured Bacteroidaceae bacterium
TATCCAGAGCCGAAAAGTTTTCTTCTCCGCTTAATGACAGCAGTTTGTTGATAAGTGAGAGTGTCACGTCACTGCCAAATCCCGCACGATAAAACTTTTCAACCATTTCTACTGCTTGAGAGGACGTGCGCGCTGCCCTCTCTCCGCTTCCCATACCGTCGCAGACGGCAAAAATCCTCTTGTTTGGCGGCACGGAAATTATGCGGCGGCTGTCACCCGATACTTCCAATTTGGATTTTTCCGCCACACCGTAAGCAACTTCAAAAACGGGAGCGGCGCAAAGATACACGATTCTGTCTTCGCCGCGTCTAAGGGTTGACACAACTTTTAGTTTTGTCTTCACAATCGACGCCACCACTCTTGGCAACACCGCTTTGTCCGCGTCGCATTCTCTGACCACCAGCGTGACGCTTTTGCAGTTTTCTCCGCCGCCCGCCACCACTTCCGACGCGATTATGTTGTGTTTTGCAAGTTCAGCTGCAATTATGTCTTCGAGTTCACTGCCAAACGACATTTGTTCGCCGCATTCGCGGCTTAAGCTGTCAAACGCAAGAGAAACCCCCGCGCAATGCTCCGACATAAGCCTTTTTGCATCCAGATTATCACCCGAAACCGCAATCCTTGCGCGGTATGCGTCGGCGGTATTGTTAATAACCGCCGCAAGGTTTTGCATTCTGGAACATCTGGATGTGATAAAAGGCGGCATATCCAGTATGGTCACTTTTCCCCTATTTAAGGCCGCGCCGGTCATACGCTCCAAAATCGGCGCGGTGTCGCCACCTAGTGCTGAAAAGCACCCTTCTCTGTCAGGACATCGCCCGCAGTAATTTGCGGCAATTTCCAATGCCATTCGTGAGGGTGTCAAATTCTTTTTGCCGTCTTCGGTATGTTCCAAATCTTCAGACAGAGAGAAGAAAACCTCCGCCACCGACGACAGCCTTTCCGATAGTTCGCGTCTGTCGCGGTTGACTATTGCGCAGTAGGCGTTTGCTTTGTCGGCAGAGTGCGACGGCTGCAGTTTTTCTCTTGCCGACTTTGGCAAAACGCAATATACAAGCGCGCCGATAGCAAAAATCAAAAGTGCTCGCCATCCGCCGCCCGAGTAACCGATAACAAGCCACATCAAAGTTTCCGCCGCCGTCATAGCCGCAGCCGAAGCAAAGCGTGTGTAAACGGACAGCGCCGCCGCCGAACACCCCCACAGCACGGCAACCCCCAGCAAAGAAATGTCCCTTGAGGCAAAAGCGGCACCAAGCCCTGCCGCAGCGCAAACCGAAAGTGTCGAAGAAGGTGAAGAGCGGTCTGAAAAACAGAGTATTAAAAATGGCACGAGCAAATAAAACGGCCTGAATCCAAACACATTTAGCGCATAGGCGGCATAGGACGCGGCGAGAAGCACCACTCCTATGCTGATTTTCTCGTCCAAAGTAAATTTGCTTTTTATGCCTCTTATCAGCACGGCATAGCACGCAAATATCGAGCTCATTGAGAAAACGGGAATGATAATAGCCGATGCAATAACCATCATCATATCGTCGCCGAAAATCCCGTTCAATACAAGATACGGCAAAGAAGATACCGTCGCCGCGGCTACCGATATGTACGTAGGCACGTTTTTTCTAAGCCGAGCGTAAACAAAATAAACGGCAGTTAAAGCTATCGGCGGAACAGAGACGTACAAAAAAGTGTAGGGGTTTTGATAAAAAACCAATCCCGCGATAGCAAACAACGGAGAAATTATGGCAAGATTTTGCTTTGCAAACGCAAGCCCGGCAAGCATGCCGAGCGCAAGAGCGTAGCCCTCTCCGCGCACGGAAAATAGCAACAGCATCAAAAGAAACTCTAAAACGTACCCCAGTGCCGCCTTGGGTGAAACGAGATAAGTTTTTCTTTGCCTGCTCTTTTGCCTTATTTGTACCGCCCGCCCTAAGGCCGCAGGACTCAGCGACTTAAAAAATTTCGATTCAGACATAAGGCAAAAGTACAAAAAAACCGCCGCGCAACATTTCCGTTTGAAGGCGGATAGTGCGAATTCGAGGCGGTTATTGTCGATTGCGTACTCTCTAAAAAATATTCGTGCTACCGGCGATTGTCGGTTAGGCTCAGTTTTTGAAAAATTCAGAAATTTTTAAGTGAATATTTTCCTTTTCGGATTTATTTACCGGCTATTTTTTATTTTCGTTTTCCATCATTTTTTTAAGCAGATTGTTATAACCTCCGCTGCCGTGTTGAATACAGCGAGAAACTCGGCTCAACGTTGCAGAAGAAATATCTGTCTTTTCGATAACCTGATTGTAGGTGCAACCGTCAAGTAGCATTTGGGCGCACTCCACTCTTTGCTGCATTTTGTCAACCTCGGCGTATGTGCAAAGATCTTCAAAAAACATTTTAAACTCCTCTTCGTTTTTTAATCTGCACAGCACTTCAAAAAGTTCCATAATATAACTCCTTTCAAATATCGGCTTTCTACAATGACATTATACATCATCGCATTAAAGTTTCAAAGTGTTTTTAAAAAATATTGATTTGCATAAGCAAGCGTAAAAAAATCGGGAATAAAAAACCACCGTGTTGCGGTGGTTTTGATTTATGTTTGTCTTTTTCTGTGTTTGTTATAATTAGTTGCAATCGATTGCAATTTTAACAACATCCGGAGGGTTGAGCATTGCAAGTCTGAGCGCCTCTTTGTAATCGTCAAGTTTGAAGTGATTGGTGACAAATCCGTCCAATTTGTATTTGCCGTCGCGTATCCATTCTTGGACAAGGTCGAACGTGTAAAGTTTTCTGCCTTCCCATTCTTCCATTCCGTGAGCGTCAACACCGACGAGATTGAGTTCTTGCCACCAAACCGGTGTTTCGTCATAGGTAATTGAGCGCATATGATGTCCGATCTTCACAAGAGTGCCTCTTGCGGCAAGCAAACGGCATGCCGTGGTATTTGGCCAGTCTCCGCCGATGCAATCGTAAATGCGGTCGAATCCGCCGAAAAAGTATTTGTTTTTGTTCATGCCGGTAAAGACTTCGCTTCCGCCGGTTGCTTTGCTTGCGGCGGCATAAGGTTCACCGCTTAGGACGTGGTCGGCACCCAGCTTTTTGGCAAATTCCTGCTTGGTCTTAACTCGTTCCATTATCCAAACTTCGCAGTCGGGTTCCACAATCTTGATTGCCTGAACGACGCCCAGTCCGATTGTTCCGCATCCCATAACGAGAATTTTTTCGCCTTTTTTTGGTTTGGAGTGCAATACTGCGTGAACAGAAACGCAAGTAGGCTCAACCATAACTGCCTGTTCGTCGGTGATTTCGTCATAAATGCGAGCAAGGCCTTTCTCCGGATAGATAAAACTATCGCTCCAGCCTGCTCCGGTTGTGATGTCACCATAAGGTGAAGGCGCACCGAAATTAAGGCAGAAGTTGTAGTTTCCTTCTTCGCAATGATGGCAGCGATCTTTCAAACCCTTTGTGTCGCAGCCGGCCATATAGGCTCTGATTGTAACTCGGTCGCCGACTTTGAAGTCTTTAACATTTTTTCCGACTTCTGTCACAACGCCGATGTTTTCGTGCCCCAAATAAGTACGCTTTGATGTGGGTATCGGTTCTAATGCACAATCCATACCGGTTGTTGCGCGGAAGAAACTGATGTCCGTGCCGCAAAGACCGCACATGACGTTTTTCACTCTCACCCAGTCTTCGGCAGGAAGCTTGGGATCGGGAATGTTTGTGGCATATTTTACGGCGTTTATGCCGGTAAATAGCAACTTTTTGGCGTGATTTGCACAGAACTTGGTGGCTAGGATTCTTGGAATATCCTTGTCAAAATAAACAGCTTTCATTTTTTTCTCCCCTTAATATTATTTGCTGATTTTCATTAAAAAAGAATGATTTTCATTTGTGCAAGCAACAAAAAAATCTTCAGTGCAACAACAAAAGCACTTTTTTACTTTTCAGTTTTGTTAATTCGACTTTATTATAGCTCAAAATAGCACATATTGCAAGTCTTATATCGATTTTTTCAAGTAAGCGTTAATATATTGTCTGCATAAGCTACATAAAAAGCTAATGATTCGGCAATTTTTGCGTATATAAATGAGGCAAACATTTCGTATATAAAAAATGCGTCCAATTACTACAATGTTCGCACACACAGAACTAATTTTTTCAAAAAGCACCCTTATCTTTTAAATTACCAATTTTTTTACTGTTTTTTACCTATTATTTATTTTTGCAACTTGGCGTAAAAATGTAAAATATTGACAATCGATTACAGGCAATTATATAATAGTTTTATCGCCTTTTTGTTTATTGGTGAGTGGGAGACATTATGAGAGTTTTCAGATTTTTTTTCATTTTTATTATGATGACCGTGCTTTTTGCAACGTGTTTTGCCTGCAATAAGGCCGATGATAACACTGATATAGACAACCGTACCGAAGCGGAAAAGGAAATTGCGGCGTCGGCAGAGCAATCAACAGAGTTAGAATTTATTTACGTTTCTGACACTCACTATATGAGAGAGGAAGAGGTTGGCGATTACACTTATAACTCTTTTTCGGATCGTGATAGGAGTTCTCAAAAAATCAATTATTTGTCTGAAGCATTGTTCCAGCAATTTTGCGACGACGTTATCGCAAGCGGAGTTAAAATACTTCTTATCGGCGGGGATTTAAACGAAACGGGTTCCTATTACGGACACGTTGAAGTTGTGGAGCAACTTGACAGAGTGCGTGCCGCCGGAGTTGCGGTTTACGTTGCACCCGGAAATCACGACATTTATGAACATAAATCGCTTTATACGGATTCGGGCACAGCAGGTGAAGAAGGCTACGGCAATTATTGCCGACATACCACTACGGCTGAATTCGCTTCCCTGTATGCAAACTACGGCTTTACTTCGACAAACAGGATAAACGTCGGCGAATCTGCAGACGATTTTAGCTACTGCGGTTCACTCAGTTACACCGTCGACCTAAATTCCAAATACACGCTTATAGCGGTAGATAACGCGACGAGTACCAAAGGCTACTTTGACAGTTTTGACGAAGAAACAGAAGAATACGATAAAGATTGGGAAGACGATAGATATCTGAGCTCTGCCGTTCAACAGTGGATAATAACACAAGTAGAAAACACGGTCGCTGCGGGCAAAACACCACTGCTTATGATGCACAAGCCTTTGACCGAAATATTTGTCGGTCTTGACAATCTTGCAAGCATCAAGGTTTGCGGAACGTTTATAAACGAGGACAAAAACGACATTGACAAGTTCGGCAAAAAACTGTACAAGGCCGGTCTTGATTACTGCTTTGTCGGGCACATGCATTCCAATGATATTATGTGCACCGATTTTAGCAAGGAAGATGAAGATTTTGGCATTGTACAATTTATGAACTGCACGATGACCGGCTACAATTGCAACTACTTTGACATTAAATTCAAAGCCGGTTATGTCGAATCGCAAACACGTCATATTTCCGTGCCAAAAGAAAGCTATCTGCCGTCATATCTATCCGCCAGCGACAAAAACGCTATTCTAACAAATTGGAAAAAATATGCTTACGATTATACAAAGAAGGGATTTGCCGTTGAAGTATTAGATATGAAATGGGACATAAAGACGTATCTTGCCGAGTATGTATGCGGAATACCCTATGAAGAAATGAGTCTTGAACAAGCATCATTGGTCTCAACTTTTGTAGATTCGTTATTTACCTATTTGGAGACTCCCATTTACACTTCGGACAAAGCGGAGGGAGAAACATCATTAGAGGAATTGTTGAAAAAATACGGCTATACGGGAACGCTGCCATCAAGTGAATATGAAAGCGTCATTGACATTGTGGCTGCGATTATTTTAGACTGCTTTACAACGGGCGAAAAAAATACTGCGGTTGACGGCACGGAATGGATTCTTGCAAAATACGGAATTTACGGTTTGCTTGCAATGCTTGTGGAAAGTGATTTGTACGGCCTTATGGAGAGTTTCTCGATTGAAATTGAAAACGTCGATAGCACGCCTATGATAACCAAACTTCTATCAACAGGCATTTTGGATTTGGAAACCTATTCGACGATTGACAATCTGCTTAAATTGCCGGTTTTGGCAAATATTGACAACGATATAGTTGAAGGTTTACTTGCTTCGGCCGAAATTGAGGGAGTGTGGAAGATAATGGGCGGCGCATTATCCATTGTTGAGCTTCTCTTGGGCGAAGGCGTAAATATTCGTTCTTACTTTGTTACAATTAAGTCTCAAGAGAACAACGGTAAGTCTACTTTAACCGGCGAAATTTATTTGGACAAACTTTTGGACGAACTTGTATTTACGTATATCGGCAAAGGTATCTTCTACGACGAGTACAGCGCAACTCAAGACGTGGTTATCAACCGCACAACCGGAAAAGCCTACGATAAATAAACGACTAAAAAACGAAAGGAAATCACCTCCACTGCGGTGGAAGGTGATTCCTTTCTTGAAAGTTTAGAAATTGAAAAAATGTTGCCTTAGTGAATATGGATAAAAATACCGTAGATAAAAACGCTTTTATTAAAATTATAGAACTTTTAGAAAAAAACAAAATCCGCTTTTGGATTGAAGGCGGCTGGGGTGTTGACGCGTTGTTTGGAAAACAGACCAGAGAACATCGGGATATTGATGTAGATTTTGATTGTAATCAAGAAGAGGATCTAATATACCTGCTCAAAAATTTAGGCTATTCTATCGTTTTGGACGAGCGACCTGTCAGAATGGAACTATATCACGATACGTATGGATATATGGACATTCATCCTTTCATAATAGGCGAAAATGAAATTAAACAAGTTAATCCACAAGGCGGTTTTTTTCTTTTTAACAAGGAATGGTTCACCACTTCAACTTTTCAAGGAAGAAAAATTCCTTGCTTCACTTTGGAGGCACAGAAATTGTTTCATAGCGGTTATGAGTTAAGAGCCGAGGATATTTTGGACTTGAAAAATCTAGAGCGATTGCGTAATCTCAAATAAATTTTTCGTTTTTAATCCCATTACACGAAAATATGAGCGTGCAGCCCGAAAGGGGGTTCGCCGCCGTGGTACGGCGGGCGCGGTGAAACCGCGCAAATCCCTCTGTATGCAAACAAAAAACTGCCACTTTCGTGACAGTTTTTTGCCACGTACCATGAGGGATTCGTCATCAGCGAACGTGAAAACTTGTTTTCAAAAGTGAGCGTGCAGCCCGAAAGGGGGTTCGCCGCCGTGGTACGGCGGGCGCGGTGAAA
>CAYJCS010000078.1:7353-7489 GCA_964368715.1 uncultured Bacteroidaceae bacterium
GCGCAAATCCCTCTGTATGCAAACAAAAAACTGCCACTTTCGTGACAGTTTTTTGTTGGCGTACCATGAGGGATTCGAACCCCCGACCTTCTGGTCCGTAGCCAGACGCTCTATCCAGCTGGGCTAATGGTACATA
>CAYJCS010000079.1:0-7457 GCA_964368715.1 uncultured Bacteroidaceae bacterium
ACATTTTGAAAGGAATGATATACACCGACGACGAAAGGGTAGAATGTCCGTTTTGCAGTTCAAAACTTACCTATGATGCGGAACTGGATAGATATGAGTGTGAAAGTTGCCGCTTGATAATCGAAAAAGCGACTTGTCCTGTCACAGAAAAGAATTATTATCAAACCAAAATAGCCAACCTTGATATAAAACCCGTTGTGCAAGAAGAATTCAAGAGTAAAAATAATTGGCTGTTAAGTTTGGAAGTTGAAGCACTGATGCACTATCGCAATATAACAAAAATAAACGATAAAGGCGAAATAATTTGTCCGCATTGCGGCAAAGTCCACCCACATAGTTAAATTCCGCGTAAATTTATTGCTAAATAAAATTTATGGTTAATGAAACTGACGCGGATTACGTCAGTTTTATTTTTTATGAATAATGTTTGAAAGCTACAATCAATGCATATACCAATTTTTTGCATTATTTACATTATTTGGAAGAAGATATTGATAAATAAGTTCAATTTTGTTATTCTGTTTTATAGGAGGATGATATGAGAAAAAGATTTATAGGTAAGACAGTTTTAATTACCGGCGCAAGCAGCGGAATTGGCGCTGCAACAGCGTTAAGATTTGCAAAAGAGGGCGCAAACGTTTGCTTGGTTGCAAGAAACGAAGTGCGTCTAAAACAAGTAAAAGAACAATGTGAAAATTTTGGTGCGAAAGCCGAATATTTTATTGCCGATACATCCGAAAAAACTCAAATTGAAAAAGCGATAAACGACGCGATTGCTGTTTTTGGCGGACTTGACGTAGTTCACTGCAACGCCGGAATTTATCTTAGATGTCCTGCAAAAGATTTAAAAACGGAACAAATTCAAAAGATTATGGACGTCAACTTTTACGGCACTTTGAACACGATTTATGCGGTTTTGCCATACCTTCTAAAAAAGCAAAGCGGAAGCATTGTCACAACCTGTTCGATGGACGGAAAAAAAGGAGTTCCGCCGGATAGCGCTTACGTTGCATCTAAGTTCGCTTTGAACGGTTTCCATCAGGTGCTAAGGCAAGAAATAAAAGGTTCAGGCGTGCATGTGGGACTCATATTCCCAAGCCGTACAGATACGCCTCAAATTGCTCATGTAGCAACGCCTAAAATTACACCTAAAGCCAATCCGGATAAGATTGCGAATGCGGTTGTAAAATGCGTGCAAAAGAAAAAAAGCGAAATGATGGTGCCATTCTTCTCTTGTTGGCTATTGACGCTTGGAGAATTTTTATCTCCCAGCATCGGAGATTTTATGGTCCGCGCATTTAAACTTGACGGCGTGCAAACGTCGGAATCTGTCGTAAAGGAAAAAGGACTATGAGAGGATATTCACGCGTTCATCAGTTAGGATTTGTTGTGCGGGACTTGGAAAAAGCCATGTCGGAATACGGCAAAATCTATAAAGTCAAAAAATGGTATGGCGTTATCAATAATCCGCAGGGCGATTTGTTTTATAAGGGGCAAAAATTTACTGATGACGGTTACGATATGCGTATAGGATATTCCGGCTCAACTGAAATTGAGTTGATCACCACAGCGCGCGAAGACAATATCTACGGCACATTTTTGAAACAATGCGGCGAAGGATTGCACCATATTAGTTTCTTCGTAAAGGATATAAGACCTTATGTCGAAGAATACAAAAAGATGGGATTTGAAGTATTGCAAAACGGAACGGTTAACGGCAAAACAATGAACACAAATTTTGCTTATCTGCAAATCCCCGGCGAAGGATTTACAAGGATTGTCGAATTCTCCGACGTGAAAACAAAGGGCGGCATGACTCTAAGCCGCAACAGATACAATATCGGAATCGGCACACTCACCGGCGACCTTTATCGAATTAAATAATTCTTTCGATACTGATTAATTAAAATAATAAACCCACAAAATGGTGGGTTTATTTTACATAAAATTGTTCTAAAAGCTGAGACGTTGTTGCTTCCTTTACACCAACTGATCCAGCCTTCCGGACTTTATTGCCGACAAATTTTTTACAATCTTTTCAGTTGGCCAGTCCCACCATTTCAATTCCAACAATTTGAAAGTTAATCGTTCATTTCTTCCGTCTGCCAAAAGATTACGAGTTTAACTCGCAAGGTTTTTGCGAGTTAGAGAAAAAAGTTAGAAAAAAAATAGAAATCGCAAAAAACCTGCGACTTCACCGTTTATGCTCCTATCAAAAGCGAAAGGAGCAACCAATATGAAAGAAAGAAAAATTATAACGATAGGATGCCCTAATTTGGACACCTTAACAAAAACGGAAGCAAAGATATTTTACTCTACCTTGCTTTCCGCTGTGATTGAGTATTATAAGGATATAAAATCATTAGGAAAAAGCGAAAGAAAGACGGAAAATAAGCAGCAAAGAAGTTAAAGATACGGTTACAAGCACTATCTTTTTTAATCCATTGCTATCGGGACGGTAATGCGGATTATTGTTGCGTCGTAATTGCCGTAAGGTTCGCCTTCGAGATAATATTCTCTGGGGTAGCCGGATACTGTCAGGTTGTGGTCGATTATGTACCGTTTTAGTTTGTCATAGGCAATATGGCTTTCTTCTATTGGTCCGCAAAAGGTTACGGACAGAGCACGAGTTTCGGGGAAGGTGTATAGCTGTTCATTGCATACATTAGGGTTTATGCTGATACAAAACCGCATATTGATATTTTCCGTTTCAAAAAAGTCTTCTGCAAATAAATCCTTGATAAATTCGCAAATAAGCAGACTGTCTTTTGAAAAGTAATCCTTTTTGAAGCAGGTTTCGTAAAATTCAAAAAACTGCGACATTGCGACGTCTATCGTCGCCGCTACACAAGAGTTGCATGCAAACTTAATGGGCTACACCATTACCGTCTCGTTAAAAGATACCACAAACTACAAGTGGGTAAACTACTTTACAACATCAATAGACTTATTTTGGTTTATTGCCAAAGCCCCACTTACGGTAACGGCAAATAGTAATGGTTCAAAAAACTGCACCTTAACTTACGGTGAGGATATTCCTACTTACACTGTAACCTATAGCGGCTGGGTAAACGGCGAAGACGCTTCTGTTCTAACCACCGCACCTACAGCCACAAGCATGTACTCAACCACAACTCCTGTTTCGAACAGTTGGCTTGAAGTTAGCGTAGGCGGAGGCGTAGCCGCCAACTATACCTTTATCGACTACTATGGCGGAATACTTGTATCCAAAGCCACCGTGGCTGTACCTACAAACGCAATGGCAGGAAGCAAGGTTTACACGGGGGCAACGCTCACGAGTGACATTGCGGCAACCGAGGATTACACGGTTACTACAAACGCAGGCGGTGTTAACGTAGGTGAATACGATGTGGTCTTGACTTTAACAGACAATGCGAATTACAAGTGGAAAACAGGTACGGATACCGCAACAAGAATGATAAAGTTTAACATTACGACTATGACTAACACCGTAACCGATGTGACCTTGCTGGGTTGGACCTACGGGCAAACCGCCAATAATCCTACCGCTACATCGGATAAAGGAACGGTTGAGTATAAATATTATACTAACGCAGGAGCTTTCATAGGCGGTACTCAACCCACAAATGCAGGTACTTACAAGGTAAAAGCCTACGTCGCAGCAGATGGGAACAACTATGCGGAAGTATATTCTGCAAACTTTACGACCTTTACTGTTGTCAAGGCGAGCATATTTGAGCCTACGATATCAAATAAAAGGTACATAGGTAGCACTCAAACGGCAACGGTGGCTACAAGCGACAGATATACTGTTACGACCAACAACGGCGGTACGGACGCAGGCAATTACGATTTGGTCTTAACTTTGACTGATGACGGCAATTATTACTGGTCAACGGACATTACAAAGCAAAGCGCAACAGTTACATTGACGTTTACAATTACGCAGGCAAGCAACAGATTTACAACGGCGGTTACAATTACTGGGTGGACCTACGGTGACAGCGCAAACGCACCTGCTGCTACAGCGGCAGTCGGAACATCTTCATACACATACTCCGCAAGCGAAAACGGAACGTACGCCGATGTGGTGCCTACTGCGGCAGGTACATATTGGGTAAAGGCATATGTTGCAGAAACGGGCAATTATCAGTCTGCCGAAAGCAAAACTTCCTATGCAATATCCAAAGCTAAGTTAGAAAAGCCTACGGACGATACAACGGTATTTACCTATTCTGGAAGTGTACAAACCTACAATCCAGTTGATTTTGCTTCTGCAACGATGAATATTAACGGCAACACGCAGACAAACGCGGTGGTAGATAAGGATGTTACCGTTTCCATTAAGGATACCGCCAACTACGAGTGGACGGACGGCACAAATGCTGACATTGTGCTACAATGGACAGTCAACAAGGCAACACCCATAACGAGTATACAGACAATAACGGCAACCTATGGTCAAACCTTGTCACAGGCAACAGGACTAGCCGCAGGCTACACCTTAGACCAAGACGGCACAGGAAGCGTAGGCATGGTAGCAACACCTGCAAGCGACTTAACTGCAACCTTCACCCCGACTGATACCGCTAACTACAACATGGTAACAGGCGTTGTGGTAACATTGACGGTAAACAAGTCAACCTACGATATGAGCGGTGTTACCTTTACAGACCGCATGGTGGTAGAAAACGGCGAAGCTCACAGTTTGGCAGTTGTGGGTTTGCCGAGCGGCGTGATGGCAGAATACACAAACAACGGCAAAACTACAGCAGGAGTTTATACCGTTACAGCAAACTTTACGGGCAACGTAAACTACAATGACATTGCGGATATGACGGCTACACTCACAATAAACAAAGCTGTCGTATCGGGAAAAACGGATGAAAACGCAGACAAGGACGATGTAATAATCACCAGAGAAAACGGAATTGATCCGACGTGGACGCTTGTCGTTACCGTTGTGGAAACAGAACAGAATACCGACTTAGCGGACAATCTAAAACAAACACTTGACAAAAACGATAAGATAGCAAAAGGATACGACGTCAAATTGCTGCTCAACAACAACCCCGTACAGCCCAACGGCTATATTACCGTAAAGATACTCATACCCGAAGAACTCAGAAACGGCAGCTTTAAGATACTGCACGTTCACAACACTGAAGTGATAGAAATGACATATACCATTGACGGTGATTATGCGGTAATTACAATTGACAAGCTCTACGAATTTGTGTTTGTGTATGATGAAACCTCGCTTCTGTGGCTGATTATACTGCTTGCAATACTGCTTCTTGCAGAAATAGGCCTTGCGGCGTACAAGCTGTATAAGGACAAAAAGAAAAAAAATGAGATTAAAACCTATTCATTTATGCCCTTGCTCCTTGCAGTGTTTATACCGGCAGGACAACTTCCTGCGATTATCACCCTTGCAGTGTTGAGCGCCCTTGGCGGAGCTTTTAACGCTTACCTTTACCTATTAAAAGGAAAATCAGGCGAAGCAACAAGCATTGACGCAGCAGAAGAAAATGCCGAGGACGAAGCTACGGTTGAAATTGCCGACAGGGATAACAAAGTAGCGGAAGATACTCCAATCGTGGCTACAGAAACAATTATGACACCTGATATCGCCGAGGATTCCGAAAACGAGGACGAGGAAGAAACCTAGGTGTTTAATGGCATAGAGGAAGATACGGGCTTGGCGATATATGTCAGGTACAGCAAGTCTTTTACGGCAAAGTTAACACAAGCCCCCGATACGGTCAAAGGCTATTATACCGACTTGAAAAACGCAATTCTCAGCTACAAAAAAACCACAAGCCGAATCTCGTGGCAGTTTGACAGCATAAACAGCGGTAGGCAGAAGCTCATTAAGTATAATGTGCGTGGCAAGACGCTGTACATCTATTTCGCTCTCAATCCCGACGATTACGCAGGTACAAAGTACAAGGTGGAACGCACAACAAGCAAGAAATATGAAGATGTGCCTTGTTTGTATCGCATTAGAAACGAAAGACGGGCTAAGAATGCGCTTGACCTTATAACCGTGCTTGCCGAAAAATTCGGTCTAATCAAGGGCGAGGTACAGAACGTGGACTACCGATTGCCCTACGAGACCACCGAATGATTGATTGCTAAAGACTTAATAAAGGAGCTTATTACTAAGCAAAAGTACGAGGATTATCTACGCAAGCAGGATCAAGCCGAACTTGACTCCAAAAGGCGCAAGTTTGTTTCTGCAAGCGAGGTAAACGAAATCCTGCGTGACGAGGTGGCGGCAACATTAGTTGAATCAAGGAAACAAACTATTTTCGGGAAAAAAGAAAGAGATATTGTAAATATATCTGTTATATCCGATAATTTCAACGATGGTGAGATTGTGAATCTTGATACGCTAGAGGAGAAAAACTTGCTAAATAAAAAGGCCAACCATTTCAAGGTTTTGGCAGGCGGAACACTTAACAAGGCATTGACGGTTGAAGCCAACGAGTTTTCTATCGAAGCCGTAAAAATGATTCTACTAACAGGTGGTAAGGCTATAAAAATCATTTAACAATAAGTATCAAAATCTAGGCGTCAAAATATTGGCGGCTCTTACACAAAAAACGGAGAGACATTATGCCGAGAAATGCAAAACAGAAAATAAAACTGCTCGTTTTATATGATATTCTTCAAAAACTTACCGACGAAGATAATAACCTTTCAACCGACGAGGTTATTGCTTTGCTCGCCGAAAAAGGTATCTCAACAGAACGTAAGGCTTTAATCGGTGACGTTAAGACGCTTAACGATTACGGTATTGAGGTTATGTCGTATAAAAAGAAAAGCTATTATTTCTACGTTGCCTATCGCACTTTCGACGTAGCAGAATTACGCATCCTTATAGATGCCGTTCAGTCGGCAAGTTTTATACCCGAAAGCAAAACGGTAGATTTTATATCCAAGATAGCCGAGCTTGCGGGCGTACATAAGGCGGAACTGCTACGTAAAAATACAGTGTGCTACGATAACGCTTAAGCACTCCAATAAATTTGTGTTTTATAGCATAGATGTTTTGGAAGCGGCAATCGAACACCAGAAACAAGTGTCTTTTCTATATTTTGACTACGATATTCATCTTTAAGTAATCGGCGTACAAGCTTATACTCGTTTGTTGCTTTCCAATATAGCCTTGTATTAAGGCAATTTGGGTATAAAAAAAGACCGAACAATATGCCCGTCTATATGTTTTATTGATTTAGTTTTTATTGATAATTTTTTTCGTTGACTTCCGCTTCGGGCTTTGCTACGATAAGCCACAACGAAACGGCAAAATATTCGAGAGAATAACCAGTTGTCTTTTGTTTTAATGAAATTGCCGTACTCATCACGCTCGTTGGTTTTCCAGCTATTATATTCTTGTTTATGTCGCTCAAAAACAAAAACCACGCCGGCACACCCGTTTACGAAGATATACTTCGTTTCGCGAGTGT
>CAYJCS010000080.1:0-7263 GCA_964368715.1 uncultured Bacteroidaceae bacterium
TTTCAAGATTGGCTTTTACGGCGTCAAACATATCAAGTGTCGAAGTGACTTTGATTTCCTTTGAAACTTCCTTTGGAGTGTCAACGGACATCTTGCCTCTGACCAAAATCACTTCCGCGCCGCGTTCTGCCGCAGCTTTTGCAATAGCACAGCCCATTTTGCCGCTTGAACGGTTGGTTATCACCCTTACGCCGTCGATATTTTCTTCGGTTGCGCCGGCGGTGACAAGTACCGTTTTGCCCTTATAGTCCTGTACGGGCTGGAGAATCTTTTCAACAAAGTCGACAATATCTTGAACGTCAGCAAGTTTTCCAACGCCTGTATCTCCGCACGCTAGTCTGCCAATGGTAGGCTCGACGATATACGCGCCGCGGCTTTTTAGGGTTTCAAGATTGGACTGAAAAGCCTCGTCAAGATACATATTGGTGTTCATTGCGGGGCATATGACTTTGGGCGCGGTGCAAGCCATATAAGTGGTGGTTAGCATATCGTCCGCAATACCCTGCGCAAGTTTACCAACAATATCGGCGGTTGCAGGTGCAACCAAAAACAAATCCGCTTTTTTGGCAAGAGAAATATGCTTCACGTCAAATTCAGTTCGTCTTTCAAACATATCCGTCACAACTGCGTTTCTAGAAAGGCTTTCAAAAGACAACGGGGTAATAAACTCTTGCGCGTGTGAAGTCATAATGACCTCGACGTTTGCGCCGAGTTTTGTAAGTTTCGAGGTGATGTCAAGTGCTTTATAGGCAGCAATACACCCCGTTACGCCGATAACGACAGTTTTCCCGCCTAGCATAATTTCTCCGCAGTTGGTGCCATATTTATGGCAAGGACTAGAGTAGTTTAGTTTTCGTGAATTATTTTGATTTTGCCGTCGTAGATTTCCTTGCAGGCGAGTGAAATTGCTTTTTCACCGCTGTTTTCAAGATAGGAACTCTCGGTTGTTAAAAGTTCTCTGGTGCGGCGTGCGACCGCGCAGGTTAATGCATAGCGGCATTCCGCTCTTTTGATAAGTTTGTCGATGGGGGGATCGATCATCATAGGGTTATTCCTCCGAATTAATGTCAAATAAATTTTTCTTTTCTTTTCCGTAGCGCAGATGCGTCGTTTTGATAATGTCCACAATATTGGCGGCGCATTCTGTTGCAACATCATTTACTAATACGTAGTCGTAATTGCAGATTTCCTTGCTTTCAAGTTCTATTTCGGCAAGGCGTTTGCTCATGGTTTCGGGAGTTTCACTGCCCCGTCCTATTAGACGTTGTTTTAGTTCATCCATTGACGGCGGTGTGACAAAAATCGTCACCGATTCGGGATGCAATGCTTTTAGGTTCCTTGCGCCGACGACGTTTAGTTCCATCAACACGTCAATGCCTTCGCTGAGCGGTTTATCCAGTTCACTTTTAAGGGTGCCGTAGCAGTTTGTGAACGTCACGGTATGCTCGATAAAAGCGTCTTCCTCCACCAGTTTGTCAAATTGTTCTCTTGTGATAAAGTGGTAATTCACGCCGTCGATTTCGCCTTTGCGCGGCGCTCTGGTCGTGCAGGAAACCGAAAATGTGGACTTTGGAAGCGACTTTAATACAAGTTCTATAAGAGTATTTTTGCCGACTCCGCTGTATCCTGATATTACTACGGGTATGCCTCTTCCCATATTACTCCACGTTTTGCGCCTGTTCGCGTATTTTTTCTATTTCGTTCTTGAGTTTCAATACCTCGGAAGTGATTTTCAGTTCATTGGCTTTGCTGCCGATTGTGTTGGCTTCGCGGTTCATCTCCTGCACCAAAAAATCAAGTTGTCTGCCTACGGGAGAGGTTTGATTCAGCAGTTCTTTCATTGACTCGATATGTGCCGAAAGCCTTGTGATTTCTTCATCTATGCAGCAGCGGTCGGCATAAAGCGCGATTTCCGTTGCAAGCCTTATTTCGTCAACAGGTACGCCACTCACGGCTTCTGATATTCTTGCTGTGAGTTTTGTGCGGTAATCTTGGGCAACGGACGGCGCATATATCTTGATTATTTCAAGCGACGTCTGCATTGTTTGCAGTTTTTCCAAAAAATCCGCCTTCTGAGTTTCGCCCTCTTTACTTCTGCTCAAAGCTATTGCTTGAAGTGCATCGGCAAGTGCGCTAACGGTCAGATTTTTCAAAAGTTCTTCATCTTCGGACGGGGCTTTTCTTGATACGATATCGGTATTTTTGAGTAATGTCGAGAGCGTCACGTCGCTTTGCAAGCCGGTTTTCATTTGCAGTTCCATCGCTGCTTCCAAGAAATTTTGAGCAAGTTCAAAATCAATCGTATAGCCGCCTTCGCTTACAGCGGTTTGCTCATAACTAAGGTACACGTCAACGTGTCCGCGGTTTAACGCCGCTCCGATTTGTTTTTTGATTGTGTCTTCAAGAAAGGCAAATCCTTTGGGAAGTTTGAGCCCAAGATCGAGATATCGGTGATTGACCGATTTGATTTCCGCTGTAATTTTTTTTCCGGCATCTTCGGCAATACCTTTGCCGTAGCCAGTCATACTGTTCATACGCGCGTCCGCCATTTTTAGTGTTTGAAATTATAACAGATATACTATAAAAAGGCAACGTTTTTTGAAACATTGCACTCTTATCCAATTTAATGCTATAACTAAAACTATTTTTTGAGAAGTAATTTAAATTCGTCTTCGTCAATAATTTTTATGCCAAGTTTCTGCGCTTTTTCAAGTTTGCTGCCTGCGTCATCGCCTGCCAGTACTATGTCAACGGTTTTGGTTACGCTAGCCGCGACTTCCCCGCCGTTATCTTCAATAAGTTTTGTAGCATCGCCGCGCTTGTAGGTTGGCAAAGAGCCTGTCAAAATAAAACGTAAGCCCGAAAAAACTCCCTGTTTCTTTTCTTCAACGTTTAGGGTAATACCGATATCTAAAAGAGCTTTAACATATGAATCGTTTTCGGGGTTTGCAAAATAGTCTGCGACGTTCCTTGCCAAGATTTCTCCGACACCGTCCACGACTACTAATTCGTCATAAGAGGCGTTTTGAAGATTTTCGAGTGTTCTAAACCGCTTAATTAAGTCTTTTGCGGTCTTTTTGCCTATCCCTTCAATGCCCAAAGCAAACAAAAATCTTTCTGGCGAAGTGTATTTGGCTTTTTCAATCGAGCGGATTAGATTGCTGATTTTCTTATCGCCAAAGCCTTCCAAACCGAACAGCGTTTCGGCTTTTAGATTCATAAGGTCAACAGGTGTTCTAACGCCCTTTTCGTTGTATAACTGCTCTGCCGTTTTTTCTGAAAAACCCTCAATGTCGAGAGCATCTTTTGAGGCAAAATGGTCAAGAACTGCAATCGCCTGCGGAGCGCAATGTTCGCTTGTGCAATACAAGAATGCGCCCACCTCTTTCACTTCTCCGCCGCATGAAGGGCAAACCGTTGGCTTCACAATTTCTTTGCCGTTTGGATCGGCCTCTGCAACGCCTGTGATTTCAGGAATGACGTCATTACTGCGTCTAATAAACACCCTGTCGCCGATTGATAATTGCTTCTTTTGTATATCTTTAAAGTTGTTGAGCGTGGCGCGGCTGACAGTTACTCCGCTTATATCTACAGGCTCTAAAATTGCAAGAGGATTGAGTTTTGCACTGCGAGAGACCTGCCAAACAACGTCGAGTAATTTTGTTGTCATTTCGTCCGGACGGAACTTAAATGCAATTGCCCATTTGGGGAATTTTTCGGTGTATCCCAATTCTTCGCGCAACTTTACGCTATCGACTTTAAATACAATTCCGTCAATTAAATAATCCAGTTCAGAGCGGATTTCCTCGGTTTTTACCGCATATTTTTCGGCATCATCCAGTGATTTTATAAGTTCGAATTCGCCTTCGGTTTCAAAGCCTTCGGCAATTAAAAATTCTCGCATTTGCGACTGAGTTTCAAAAGTTTTTTCGCTGTAGCCGATATTGTATGCAAAAAAGGATAATCCTCTCTCTGCCGTCACCTTGGGATCTAGGTTGCGGATTGCTCCCGCCACGCCGTTACGAGCGTTTTTAAGCGGTTCGGACGCGGCTTCGTTGTAGCGATTTAACTGCGACAGTCGCATTACGCCTTCGCCTTGAATTTCAATTGTGCCTTTATACGATATGGCTTTTGGAAGTTTCTTTATAGTGTTAACTTGTGCTGTCACAACTTCGCCGGTTACACCGTCGCCGCGCGTAGTGGCTTTTGTCAATTTGCCGTTTTCATAAAGCAGATTGAGCGTAAGTCCGTCAAATTTATATTCGGCGGTAAGTGCTGGCAGGTACCCTACCGTTTTTATAATGCGGTTGCACCAGTCTTCCAGTTCGTAAATTTGCTTGCATTTGTCAAGGCTGTATAAGCGAAGCAGATGTTTGCTTTGCTCAAATTTTTTCTGCGGTGCGCCGCCTACACGGTGAGTGGGAGAATTTTTTAGAGAAAAACCCTCTTCATCTTCGAGTTTTTTCAGTTCGTCGTATAGGACATCGTATTCCGCGTCGGAAACGACGGGAGCGTCCTCTTCGTAATACAAAACGGCGTAGCGGTTGAGAATTTCAACCAGTTCCTTCATTCTCGAATACTTGTCCATGTTTTCTCCGTTGAAGTGTCGTTATTCTACGATTTTCAGATTGGGAGCGGCGACATACAACGCAAATCGCTTCACGCCAAGTCCCTTAAAGGCTATCGCTGCGGTCTTTTCATCGCCCTCGCCTGTGGTTGAGATGATTATTCCTCTGCCAAACTTATTGTGCTCGACAATGGCGTCCTTGTGGTATTGCGAATAATCCTTTTTGCCTTTTTCAATCTTCTGCGTATTGCCTTCTATGTTGCGTTTGTCAAAGGGTTTTGAAGCCGTAGCAACAAATTCACCGCTGTTTGAACGCTGTCCGTAACGGCTCTGTCCGTCCCTATTGTATCCGCCTAGTGCGCGTTCTGACTGCGGCGACGGCGCGGTAATTCTGATTGAGCCGACTCCTCCCTGCATCTCTGTGACAAAACGGCTTTTGGGAAAAACCGCGACTTCTCCAAAGCGGAAACGAGACCGTGCGTTTGTGACGTACAAAGCCGTGCGTGCGCGGGTTATGGCAACGTACATCAGTCGCCTTTCTTCTTCAACGTCACCTGCGGCGATACTGCGGTTGACGGGAAAAATCCCTTCTTCCAGTCCAACGACAAATACAGTGTCAAATTCCAGCCCTTTGACGGCGTGTACGGTGGCAATCGTGACGTAATCATCGTTGTCCATACTGTCGCTGTCGGAAACCAGAGCAACCGACTGCATAAAATCTGAAATTGTCGCGTCCGGATTGTCGCTTATAAAGCCCTGTACAGCGCCGACAAGTTCACCGATATTTTCCAATCTGTTTATGTCTTCGGCATCACCGCTGGATTTGAGAGAATCTTCAAGGCCGCTGCGACGGATAACAAACTGCATAAATTCAACAGGATTTAGGATACTCGCCTGTGTAATTATATCCTCTGCTATATCGCGGAATACTCCCAGTTTTTTTGCGGTAGGCGCGGTCAGGTATCCCGGATTTATCATCACGGAAAAAAGTGTCGTGCCCGTTTTGGCGGCAACGGAGATTAATTCTTCAACCGCGGATTTCCCAATGCCTCTTGTGGGATAATTGACAACGCGCAAAAGGCTGTCGTTATCACTGGAATTTAGAGCCAGCCTGACGTATGCAAGAGCGTCTTTGATTTCCTTTCTTTCAAAAAATTTGAAACCGCCGAAAACTCTATACGGTATGCCGTATAAGTTAAAATCCTCTTCAAAAAGTCGGGTAAGGCTGTTTACGCGCACCAAAACGGCAAAATCGCGGCAAGATTTTCCGCCGTAAATTTGCCTGGTGATTTCGCGCGAAACGTATGCCGCCTCGTCTCTGTCGCTGTTCGCTTCGTAATAGCGTATGCTGTCGCTACCCTTGATATCGCTCCACAATGTTTTGGCGTTGCGAGCGCAGTTGTGGCTAATTACGTTGTTTGCCGCATCGAGTATGGAAATTGTTGAGCGATAATTTTGTTCAAGCTTGTAAACTTTTGCGCCCTTGAAATCTTTTGGGAAATCCAGCACGTTTTTTATCTGTGCGCCGCGCCAACTGTATATGCTTTGATCTTCGTCGCCCACAACAAAAATATTTCCGTGTTTTGCGCTTAGTATTTTCACAAGTTCATACTGCAAACCGTTGGTGTCTTGGAATTCGTCAACGTTGATATACAAAAAGCGGTTTTGATATTTCTCGGCAACTTCGGGGAAATCTCTCAAAAGTTGAACGGTTTTCAAAAGCAAATCATCAAAGTCCAAGGCATTTGAAAGTTTGAGTTCGTTTTCATAGGCCTTATAAACAGCAAATACCGTATGGGCGTCGGTGCAATCGGGTGCGATAAGACCCAAATATTCTTCAGGCGACAACCCCGCCGTTTTTGCGGTGGAAATGTGGTTTAGATAATCATCTTTCTTTTTTGGATCTGCCCCGGGAATTTGAGCGCACACACGTTTTACAACTCTCTCGCTTTCCAAGTCTGTATAAATTGAAAAATCCGAAGAATAGCCTAACTTATCTGCGTCAAAACGCAAGATTTTTGCGCACATAGAGTGAAAAGTGCTTGTCCAGACTTTGGCCGAGGCACCCAAATTGCACTCAATGCGTTCTTTCATCTCGTTTGCGGCTTTGTTTGTAAACGTAATGGCAAGGATATTGTAAGGGTCAACCCCTTTATCGACTAAATGGCAAACACGCGCCGTCAGCACGCGGGTTTTCCCGCTGCCTGCGCCTGCGATAACAAGTACCGCGCCTTCGGTGTCTTCCACCGCTTTTTTTTGTGCATCGTTAAGTATAAAATCGGTTGACATATTGATATTATTTTACCATATTAAGGACAAAAAAACAATGATATGCGCGCTTTCTTTTTTCTTTTTGCAGTCGTCAATTTTAAGCAAAAATAAGTAGTTATATCAATATTTTGACTCATTTTGTGTCGAAATATGTTGGTTTATTGAAAATCTTGCTTGATAACAAGCAGATTGCATGCTAATATTATTTCAATATATCTAAAGGAGATCGCATATGAAAGAGAACGAATTTGAAAAAATCATTTATCTAGACAGCGAGATTCTAGATAACGACGACAGCGCACCGTACGGTGAACTTGTTTTGGGCGACTTGAAGCAAGTTGATGATAATATCACATCGAAAAAGTCCGATGCGCCAATAAATGTTGTTACGTCGGTGTCATCAGATGAAAACAACGTTGAAGAAA